>NZ_JBVIHP010000012.1:0-148806 GCF_055570235.1 Streptomyces sp. NPDC031274
TCCCTCCCCCCCCCTCCCCCCCCCTCCCCCCCCCCCCCCCCCCCCCCCCCCCCCCCCCCCCGCGCCCTTACGCCAGCACGCCAGCCCTGCAGGGATCCCCCTACGCCAGCACGCCACTCTCGCCCGGCAGCGCGAGGTCGACCTCCACCGCGTCCCCGCGGTGCGCCGCCGCAGACGCCAGCGGCGCATGCCCGGCGGCCGTCGCGGCGAGGACGTACGAGCCGTCGCCCGGGACGGAGAGCGAGTAGCGCCCGCCCTCGTCCGTGAGGGCCGAACCGGCCTGCCGCCCCCTGGGGTCGATCAGCGTGACCTTGGCCCGCGCGACCGGCGTCCCGGAGGGGCTGAGCACCCGGCCGTGGAAACCGGCGAGCGCCTCCGTGGCGGCGCGCAGGTTCGCGTCCTCCTCGCTGCTCGCCCGGAGCTGGGTCTTGACCGAGCGGCGGGCGGAGGGCAGGAACAGGGCGAAGACCAGGCCCAGGGCGACCGCGCCCGTGGCGATCAGGAAGGACGTACGGAAGCCCGTCATCGTGGGGATCGCGACGCCGCCCACGTGGTCCGCCGTGTTGGCGAGGACCATGCCGATGACGGCGCTCGAAACCGACGTACCGATCGACCGCATCAGGGTGTTGAGGCCGTTGGCCGCGCCCGTCTCCGAAGGCGGAACGGCCCCGATGATCAGTGCGGGGAGCGAGGAGTAGGCGAGGCCGATGCCCGCGCCGATCACCACCGCGATGATGATCGTCTGCCAGGCGGCGCTCATCAGGCCGAGGCCCGCGCCGTAGCCGATCCCGATGATCAGCATGCCGAGGATGAGGGTCACCTTCGGGCCGTACTTCGCCGACAGGCGCGCGTACACCGGCGCCGTGAACATCATCGTGAGGCCGAGCGGCGCCACGCACAGGCCCGCGACGACCATGGACTGGCCGAGGCCGTAGCCGGTGGAGGTCGGGAGCTGGAGCAGCTGGGGGAGGACCAGCGAGATCGCGTAGAACGCCACGCCGACCGTGATCGAGGCCAGGTTGGTGAACAGGACCGCGGGGCGGGCCGTGGTGCGCAGGTCCACCAGCGGCGCCTTGAGGCGCAGCTCCATCACGCCCCACAGGACCAGGACGACCGCTGCCGCGCCGAACAGGCCGAGCGTCATGCCCGAGGTCCAGCCCCAGTCGCTGCCCTTGGTGATGGGCAGGAGGAAGAGGACAAGGCCCGCGGAGAGGCCCAGCGCGCCGGCGACGTCGAAGGTGCCCTGGGCCTTCACGTCGCTCTCGGGTACGAAGAGGACGGTCAGGAGCATCGATATGACGCCGAGGCCCGCCGCGCCGAAGAACAGCATGTGCCAGTCGGCGTGCTGGGCGGTCAGTGCCGCGAGCGGCAGGGCGAGGCCGCCGCCGACGCCGATGGACGAGCTCATCAGGGCCATCGCGGAGCCGAGCTTCTCGCGGGGCAGCTTGTCGCGCATCAGGCCGATGCCGAGCGGGATGGCGCCCATCGCGAAGCCCTGGAGGGCGCGGCCGACGATCATCACGACGAGGCTGTCGGTGAAGCCGCAGATCAGCGATCCCACGACCATCACGGCCAGGCTCGTCAGAAGCATGCGGCGCTTGCCGTAGAGGTCACCGAGGCGGCCCATGATCGGGGTCGAGACGGCGCCCGCGAGCAGGGTCGCCGTCATGACCCAGGTGGCGTTCGACGGCGTGGTGCTCAGCAGCGTCGGCAGGTCCTTGATGACCGGCACCAGGAGCGTCTGCATCACCGCCACGACGATGCCGGCGAAGGCGAGTACGGGGACGACTCCGCGAGTGCCGCGTTGGTGGGTCGTCGACTGCGTCATTACGTGGGGCCTCCGGGGGCGGTGCAAGGGCTGGCAGGGGTACGTGGGATACGAACCTGTTTCCTGGGGCGACTATTCCGACGGATGTCGTACGAGGGGAATTCTTGACCTGTTGTTAACCGGGCGCTTACGGGCGGACCAGTGGGCGCCCGCGGTCAGGGAGAAGCCGATCCGTATCTGACCTTCCGTCAGATTGGAACGTGTTCTAGTCTGGCGCCGTCCCGGAAGCTGCTACCGGCGAGGACGCGCATGGGCATCGGAATCACACAGGAACAGCGGGAGTTGGCGTCGGCGGTGCGCGGCTGGATCGCCCGCGCCATGCCGCCCGAGGAGATACGCAAACTGCTCGACGCGCCACCAGGGCCGGGCGGCAGGCCCGCGTACTGGGACGGGCTCGCCGAGCAGGGGCTGCTCGCGGTGCACCTGCCCGAGGAGTGCGGCGGCGGGGGCGGCGACCTCGTGGACCTCGCCGTCGCCCTGGAGGAGGCCGGGCGGGCCGCGCTCCCGGGGCCCTACTTCGCGAGCTCCCTCGCCTCGCTCGTGCTGCACCGGGCCGGTGCCCGTGACCTCGCCGCGGGCCTGGCGTCCGGGGCGTGGATCGGCGCCGTCGCGCTCAGTACGGGCACGCTCACCGCGGTGTCCGTGGCGGACCGCTGGGTCCTCGACGGCACCGCGCCGCCCGTCCTCTCCGGGGCGGACGCCGACCTCCTGATCCTGGCCGCGGAGTCCGCGCGCGGCACCGTGTGGCTCGCTGTCGACGCCGCCGAGCTGACCGTACGTACCCAGGAGAGCGCCGATCCGACGCGGCCCACCGCCGAGGTGACGGCGGACGGGGTCCAGGTCCCGGCCGCGCGCGTGCTCGACGTCGACGCGGCGCTCGTGCGCGACCTGGCGTGCGCCCTGTACGCGGCGGACGCGTGCGGGGTGGCGGCCTGGGCCCTTGAGACCGCCGCCGGGCACGCGAAGGTGCGCGAGCAGTTCGGGCGGCCGATCGGGCAGTTCCAGGCGGTCAAGCACGGGTGCGCGGACATGCTGGTGCGCCTCGAACAGGCGCGGGCACTCGCCTGGGACGCGGCGCGGGCGGCGGAGGAGCCCCCGGAGGTGAGAGGGCTCGTCTCCGCGCTCGCCGCCGGCGCCGCGCTCGACGCCGCGTACTCCTGCGCCAAGGACGCCATCCAGATCCTCGGCGGCATCGGCTTCACCTGGGAGCACGACGCGCATCTGTATCTGCGCAGGTCACTGGTTGCCCGGCAGCTGCTCGGCGCCGGTGACACGCACCGGCTGCGGGCGGTCGGGCTCGCGGAGAGCGGGGCGCGGCGCGAGCTGCGCATGGAGCTGCCGCAGGAGGCGGAGGCGTACCGGGACGCGGCCCGCGAGGCCATCGCACCGGCGCGAGGGCTCGACCCGGCCGCGGCCCGCAAGGCACTCGCGCCGACCGGCTACGCGGCGCCCCATCTGCCCGAGCCGTACGGCCTGGGCGCGGGCCCCGTCCAACAGCTCGCCGTACAGCAGGAGCTGGCGACCGCCGGGGTGCGCGTCAGCGATCTCGGGATCGCCACCTGGGTGGTGCCCTCGCTCATCTCGTACGGGACCAGCGAGCAGCAGGAGCGGTTCCTCGCGCCGACGCTCAGGGGCGAGCTGCTGTGGTGCCAGCTGTTCAGCGAGCCGGAGGCGGGCTCCGACCTGGCATCGCTGCGGACGCGGGCGGAGCGGGTCGACGGCGGCTGGCTGATCAACGGCCAGAAGGTATGGACGAGCGCGGCGCAGTGGGCGGACCACGGGATCCTGCTTGCCCGCACGGACCCGGACGCGCCCAAGCACAAGGGCCTGACGTACTTCCTCATCGACATGAAACGGGCCAAGGGCGTCGACATCCGCCCGCTGAAGGAGATCACCGGGGACTCCCTCTTCAACGAGGTCTACTTCGACGACGTACTGCTGCCCGCCGACGCGGTCGTCGGCGAGGTGAACGACGGCTGGCGGGTCGCGCGCCACACTCTCGGCAACGAACGCGTCCACATGGCCGACCAGCTGACCTTCGACACCGGCCTCGAAGCGCTCATCGCGCGCGCCGGTGACCTCGACGGCGCCTGCCGCGCGCGGATCGGCACGCTCGCCGCGGAGGCGCACGCGCTCGCCTGCATCGGCCTGCGGACGACGATGCGGCAGGTGTCCGGCGCGGAACCGGGCGCCGGGGCCTCCATCCGCAAGCTCGTGCAGACCCCGCACCAGCAGAAGGTCGCCGAGCTCGCCCTCGAACTGCTCGGCCCGGCGGGCGCGGTGCGCGAGGGCGCGGGGGAGCGGACGCTGCACGGCCTTTTGATGTCGCGCTGCCTGACCATCGCGGGCGGGACCACGCAGGTGCAGCTGAACGTCGTCGCGGAGCGCCTCCTCGGCCTGCCGAGGGACCCCGAGCCGCGCCCCATCATCTAGAAGGAGCTGGCCAGTGAAGGCGTACATAGTCGGTGTCGGCATGACGAAGTTCGAGAAGCCCGAGACGCGGGACTGGCAGTACTGGGACATGGCGAAGGAGGCGGGGACAAAAGCGCTCGGCGACGCCGGGATCTCGTACGAGCAGGTGGAGCAGGTCCCGGTCGGGTACTGCTTCCAGGCCTCGACGGCGGGGCAGCGGGCCGCGTACGAGCTGGGCCTGACCGGCGTCCCCGTCTACAACGTGAACAACAACTGCGCGACGGCGTCGACCGCGCTGATGATGGCGCGGCAGTTCGTCGAGGGCGGCATCAACGACTGCGTGCTCGCGCTCGGCTTCGAGAAGATGGCGCGCGGCGCGCTGGGCGGAGGGACCGACGGCGGGGACTTCAAGACGTCCCCCGTGGCCAGGCACTACGGCGTGATGGCCGCGGCGCACGGCTTCGAGATGACCCCGCCCACCGCCCAGATCTTCGGCAACGCGGCACGCGAGCACATGGAGAAGTACGGCACGACCGAGGCCCAGCTGGCCGCCGTGGGCGCGAAGAACCACCGGCACTCGGTGCACAATCCGTACGCCCAGTTCCAGGACGAGTACACCGTCGAGGAGATCCTCGCCGCCAAGACCATCCACCGCCCCCTCACCAAGCTGCAGTGCTCGCCGACGTCGGACGGCTCCGCGGCGGCGGTCGTCGCGTCGGAGCGGTTCGTGGAGCGGCACGGCCTTCAGGACCGCGCCGTGGAGATCGCCGCGCAGGCCATGACGACGGACACGGGGGATTCCTTCGACTCGGGCTCGTGCATCGACGTCGTGGGGCAGCCGATGTCGAGGGCGGCGGCCCGGCAGGTGTACGAGGGGTCGGGTCTCGGCATCGAGGACGTCGACGTGATCGAGCTGCACGACTGCTTCTCGATCAACGAGCTCCTCACGTACGAGGCGCTCGGCATGTGCGGGGCGGGGGAGTCCGGGAAGCTCGTCGAGAGCGGGGCGACGACGTACGGCGGGCGGTGGGTGGTGAACCCGTCGGGCGGCCTGATCTCCAAGGGACATCCGCTCGGCGCGACCGGAATCGCCCAAGTGGCGGAACTCACATGGCAGTTGAGGGGAGAGGCCGGGGCTCGGCAGGTGACGGGGGCCCGGGTGGGGATGGCGCACAACATCGGGCTCGGGGGCGCGGCGGTGGTGACGTTGCTGCGTAAGGGATAGGGGGCGGGGCGCCGGGGCTGGGGCGGGTGCGGCGGCCCTGAGACCCGGGCTCGCCCAGGAGAGTCCTGGGCGAGTTCTGAGAGAGACCTAGGACCCGCGGCCGAGGATCTCTGCGCCGAAACCCCGATGCACGGGGCACGCGATCCCTGAGAACATGCCCGTCATGGTCCAAACGCCCCCCGACACTTACATAGCCGCGACCTCGCGCAAGTCCGCACCCGTCTGGGCAGTGCTGCTCGCCGCCTGCGCGGGGCAGTTCCTCGTCGTCCTGGACGTGTCGGTGGTGAACACCGCGCTGCCCTCCATGCGGTCCGACCTGGGCATGAGCGCCGTCGGGCTGCAATGGGTGGTCAACGCGTACTCGATCGCCTTCGCCGGCTTCATGCTGCTCGGCGGGCGGGCCGGGGACCTCTTCGGCCGCAAGCGGATGTTCCTGGTCGGGCTCGGGCTCTTCACGGTTGCCTCGCTCGCGGGCGGGCTCGCGCAGGCCGAGTGGCACCTGCTCGTGGCGCGGGCGGTGCAGGGGCTCGGCGCGGCGGTCCTCGCCCCTTCGACCCTGACGATCCTCACGTCCGCGGTGCCCGAGGGGCCCGCCCGGATAAGGGCGATCGGGACCTGGTCGGCGGTCGGCGCGGGCGGCGGTGCCGCGGGCGGCCTGGTCGGCGGGGTCCTCACCGACCTGCTCTCCTGGCGCTGGGTGCTCCTGATCAACGTGCCGATCGGCGCCCTCGTCATCGTCGCGGGCGTCGCCTGGCTCACCGAGAGCCGGGCCGGTGAGGCACGCCGCCTCGACGTGCCGGGCGCGGTGCTCGTGACGGCGGGGCTCGCCACGCTCGCGTACGGGATCGTGCAGACGGAGGAGAAGGGCTGGACCGCTCAGGCGACCCTGGTGCCACTGTCCGCCGGGCTCCTGCTGCTCGCCCTCTTCGTTCTGGTCGAGGCGCGTACGAAGGTGCCGCTGATGCCGCTGAAACTGTTCAGGGTGCGGTCCGTCTCGGCGGCGAACGCGGCGATGTTCGTGTGTGGCGGCGGGATGTTCGCCATGTGGTTCTTCATGACGCTGTACGCGCAGAACGTCCTGGGGTATTCGGCCCTGAAGGCGGGCCTGGCGTTGATTCCCTCGTCGCTGACGATCGTCTTCGGGTCGAAGCTCGCGCCGCGGCTGATGCCGGTGCTGGGGGCGAAGAACGTCTCCGTGCTCGGGATCGTGATCGCGTCGGCCGGGTTCGGCTGGCAGTCCCTGATGACGGCGGACGGCGGCTACATCACCTCGATCATGCTGCCCGGCATCGTGATGATGTTCGGCGCGGGCCTCGCCACGACGCCGCTCGCGTCCCTTGGCACTTCGGGGGCGGAGCCGGGGGACGCGGGGCTCGTCTCGGGGCTCATCAACACGTCGCGCACGATGGGCGGCGCGTTGGGCCTCGCGGTGCTTTCGACGGTGTCCGCTTCGCGGATGGGGGGTTCGACCACTCCGGAGGCGCTGACGTCCGGGTATGCGATGGCGTTCCGGACGAGTGGGTGCATTTTGTTGGTGGGGGTCGTGGTGCTGCTGGTGTGGATGCCGCGGGACGGTTCCAAGCACTGACCTTCCCCGACCCCGGACCTGCCTGAGGCTCCGCCCCGGACCCCGTACAAGATGTCCTCAGACGCCGGACGGGCTGAAAGATTCAGCCCGTCCGGCGTCTGAGGACGCACTCGGAGCTAAAGCCACCCCCGCTGCCGAGCCTCCCGCACCGCCTCCATCCGGTTCCGCGTCCCCGTCTTCCCGATCGCCCCCGAGAGGTAGTTCCGCACCGTCGACTCCGAAAGGTGCAGCTTTCCGGCGATGTCGGAGACCGTCGCTCCGTCCACGGAGGCCCGCAGCACATCCGCCTCCCGCGCCGTCAGCGGACTGGGCCCCGCGCTCAGGGCCGCCGCCGCCAACGCGGGGTCGATCACCGTCTCGCCCCGCAGCGCCTGGCGGATCGCCTCCGCGAGGTCCTCCACCGGGCCGTCCTTGACCAGGAAGCCCACCGCGCCCGCCTCCATGGCCCGGCGCAGATAGCCGGGCCTGCCGAAGGTCGTGAGGATGAGAACCCGGCACTCGGGGCACTCGTCCCGCAGGTCCGCAGCCGCGTCGAGCCCGCTGCGGCCCGGCAGTTCGATGTCCAGGAGGGCCACGTCGGGGCGGGAGTTCAGCGCCGCGTCGACGATCTCGTCACCCGCGCCGACCTGCGCGACGACCTCGATGTCCTCCTCCATGCCGAGTAGCAGCGCGAGCGCGCCCCGCATCATGCCCTGATCCTCGGCGAGCAGAACTCTTACACACCTTGCAGGGCGGTGGTCCTGCGGCATCTCGTCCATGGGCTCAGGCTAAGGCCAGCGCCCCAGCTCAGGGCAGCAATAACCCCGGCCGGCACACGGGGAACGCGCCGGCGGAGCCGTGTGGATCGTCAGTCCTCTTCGGGCGGGAAGACGAACCCCCGCGTCGGACCTTGCTGCCGCTTCTCCGGGGGCTCGGGGCTGGTCTCGCGGAACTTCGCCACGACGGACGCCAGCGCGTCAGCGGTCGTGTCCTTGCGAGTCGCCGGATCGGCACTGTCGTACACACGCCACGCCCCCGCCGGGTCCTCCGGATCTTCCGGCGCGACCACGCCGGGGATACCCAGACGCCTCAACGTGGCGTCCACCTGCCGGGCCTGCTCCGCGTCCATAACCTCACCTCTCAGCCGTACGTGCGGGCAGCCTAGCTACCGCCGCCCCCACTCCCGCCCGAGCAGTGCGAAGCGCACTTGCCGGGGTTGATCGGCCCGCACCCGCCCGGCTTGGGAGTGTGCGAGCAGTTCGCGGCCACGGCTACCAGAGCCCTGGTCGGCCCTGTCCATAGCTCACTGTCCACGCTGTACCCGGCCTGTTCGATCAGCGCCACCGTGCGAGTCAGCGCGTGCGGGTCGTGCCGCTCCTCGTCGGGTCGCTCCGGCCAGTGGTCTACGAACCGCCCCAGCCGCTCGCACAGCTTCGCGTACAGGTTCGTATGCAAGATCAGTGCGTGCCATCCCTCGTCCACGACGTTGGACGGAGTGATCTTCACCGTGGGGAACTGGGCAGCAGCGGCAACGAACTTGAGCGCTTCCACCACGATCCGCTGTGCCGTAGCGTCGGGCATGTCGGGGTTGTTGTCGCGCACTGTGGCGACTACACCCCCGAACCCGTCAGGGGTCAGTAGGGCGCGTGCATCGTGCATGTGCGTTCCTCCCTGATAGAGGCCCGCCCCGGTTGCTCGACCTGTCCAGGGTTTCCACCAACCAGGGCGGGCGCTTGTGCCCCACCCGGCCACTCCACTTCATGGGGCGTGCGACCGGACGGGGGCTTGTACCTGTCTCTCCTGGGGGCTTCCCCTGGGGTTGGGAGACTCGATGCGGTATCGACTTCCGCAGGAGAGACAGGGGCTTAGAGACGTGCCGTCAGCGTGTAGCCAACGGCCGCGTAGGTGACGAACGTTGAGGCCCTGCGGGGGCGGTCACGTCCTCGGCCTCACCTGTCGGAAACAGAAGTTGTGCCAGTACACGACTTCCGTGTCCCCGCCCCCTTGGCGCTCGATCCGGCGGGCGGGATCAAGGGGCTTGATGGGCTTGCCGCACTTCTCACAGTCGGGTCTGTCCTCAGTGAACGTGACGTACCCGGCTTCCCCGTTGATTGGGTCAGTCGCGGGCGCATTGGGTTTCGCTGTCATCGGCGCAGTCCCCTCGCGTGATCCGTTAGCTACCACGCTAGGAACCCCAGGCCCCCAACTCACAGCCGATTGCGCCTGATTGCGCGCGGATTACCGCAGCGAGTCACGCGCCTTGATGATCAGCGCGCGGGCCTTCTGGCCGTAGACCGCCATGTCGGCCAGCGTGGCGAACGTGTCGGCGTACATGCCCACCTCGCTGGGCTGCGTCAGTGTGAGATGCCCGGAGACAAGCTCCACGTTCACCTGAGCCGTGTCGAAGATCCAGAACCCCTCCACCGGCATGCGAGTCCGCTCTAGACGGGTGGGGACCACTCCCACGCTGATGTTGGGCAGGGTGCTGACCGTGAGCAGTCGCTCAAGCTGTTCGGTCTGTGTGTCAGCGTCCCCGAGCCCGTTGCTCAACACGGATTCCTCGACCAGGAACGCGAAGCGGCGAGGAGCGTCGTGGAGCACGCGTTGGCGCTCCATGCGGACGGCGACCGCGTCGGCCACGTCATCAACCGTGACCCGCCTTCGCTGGACAGCGCGCAACACGTCCTCGGTGTATCCAGCGGTTTGAAGGAGACCCGGCACGAACCATGAGGAGTAGGCACGGAACCAGTGGGTTCGCTCGAACAGAGGCAGAACGGCCTGCTGCGCCCGTCGCAGCCCTGCACGCTCCATACGGCGCCATTCCACCCACATGCCTTCTACGTCCCGCAGGGAGGCCACCAGGTCCGCCGTCTGCTCCTCGGCGCCGCAGGCTGCGCACCATGCGCGAATGTCATCCTCACTGGGCTTCTGCCGACCCGTCGCGATGCGGGAGACCTTGGACGGGGCCCAGCCGCACAGCGCGGCTACTTCCTTCCCCTCCAACCCGGAGTCCTTGACCAGCTCGCGTAGGCGGTTGGCAAGGAGCTGCCGGGCTTGCTGGACGCTGCTTGATTCGGGCATGACGCGCTAGACCGGCTTGTACTCCTCATGTGGCGTGGCCCGCTGCCAGACCAACTCAAATGCAGATGTGACCAGTTGGACGGTCTTGGCGTCGGTTCGCAACTCTCGGTCAACGACTTCCCCGACCCCGGAAAAGTACGTGAACAGGACCGTTTCCCCGTCGAACATCCACAGGTCAGTACCGGGCAGCGGGATGTCGGCAGCCCGGCGCCGGGGCAGCCAGCGCACCAGCTCACCCGCCGCCACGTTGGCGAACGTCATGTCGTGCTCGTATCGGATGTAGTCCGTCAGCGGCTCCGACACGATCCGAGCCCGCCGCATCACCACGCCGCGAGCAGTCGTCTCCTGTACCAGGTCCTGCCACGTCCCCCACCAGTCAGGAAGCCTCGCAGGATCGCCGTCGTATCGGTGGCCAGCGCGCCAGCGGGCGAACTCCGGATCATCCGGGGTGTATGCGTCGCGCATCTCCAGACGTACGGCGGAGTGCCGGGCCTTCGCCAGCCCCTCACGTACGGGGTACTTCACCGTTGTCGCCCTCCGGTCGCGGGATGTACTTCAGCATGACAGCGGGGAGCCGGATGCTCGCCTCGTGATCCAGAACGTCCGTGCTGTGACCGGGGATTGACCCGATCTCCTGGCACCCCTTCACCTCTTCCTCCGTGGCCTTGTAGGACTGGATCAGCAGATCCCCCGTGTCCTCGTCCAGCCAGATGGTCGGGGAGTCGTCAACGGGGGTGTTCGGGATGATCCCCAGGAACCGGCAGCTTCATGGTTGCCCCCTCGCTGTGTCGATCCGATTGCTATCGATTGCTTGACCGTCACCCCTGCGACGGATCAGCGCAAGAGGGCGTGCGGGCCTTCGCTCCGCAGGCGATCCGCAGTGCTCAACTCCCTTGCTGGGGCTGGGTAAGCCCCGCGAGCAGGCGAAGTCCGCACGCCGGGGTGCTCGACCATCTGGCCGGTACTGCCGGGGGCCATCCGGCCGTCAGCGTGGACCTGCGCGTCTGACTCAGCGGCCTCGACCACGAGGGCGTCAGTCATTCATGGGGTGTGCTCCTCCACAACGGGGCCGGTCACTACGGGGCCGGTCGCAGCGGAGCCGGTCACCTCGGGGCCGGTGCTGAACTCGGTGACCGGCAGCTCCGCCGTGACCCGGAAGCCGCCGCGCGGCGCCGGGCCGGAGTCCAGGGAGCCGCCCGCCGCCGCGAGGCGTTCGGCCAGGCCCTTCAGCCCGCTGCCGGGCGCTGTCGAGCCTACGCCGCGGCCGTCGTCGGTGATCAGCAGCCGAGTCCGTTCGGCGGTGCCGCTCACCTCGATCTCGCAGCGGGTCGCCTTGGAGTGGCGTACGACATTCGTGGCGGACTCCCGGACCACCCAGCCGAGCAGCGCCGCCGTCTGGGGGGCCAGGGGTGGTCCTGACTGGCTTACGGCCGACTCGATGCCCGCCGCGTCCAGGAGGTCGCGGGCCCGGTCGAGTTCGGTGGCGAGGCTGCCCTCGCGGTAGCCGGTGACCGCCTCGCGGATCTCGGTCAGGGCCTGGCGGCCGACGGACTCGATGTCGGAGACCTGGCCGAGCGCCGCGTCCAGGTCGCGGGGGGCCAGACGGCGTGTGGCCTCCGCCTTGACCACGATCACCGAGAGCGTGTGGCCAAGCAGGTCGTGCAGGTCGCGGGAGAAGCGCAGCCGCTCCTTCTCGACGGCGGTGCGGGCCAGCTCCTCGCGGGTGGTGCGCAGTTCCTTGACCGTCTCGGAGAGGGCCAGGATCGCCGCCGTCACCATGACGGAGAGGAACGTGCCGTACGCGATCCCCGCCGCGTCCCAGCCCTCCTTCAGCCCGCCGATCACCGCCGCGGAGATGCTCAGGGCGAACCCCGCGGGAGCGAGCTGCTTGCCCCGCAGGACCGAGCCGGTCGCCAGGCCGAGCAGCGGGAAGAACATCAGCCAGCTGCCGCCGTAGCCGATGGCGAGGGCGAAGGTGACCGCGGTGAGGCCGAGCAGCGAGTACTTGGTGGCGCGCGCCTCCCGGGCCTGCTTGGTGAAGGCGCGGAACACCACGGAGACGTAGAGGGAGTTGAAGGTCAGCAGGCCGATCCCGGCGAGCCAGGGGTTGCCCGCCTTGCCCTGGAGGAGGTTGGAGAAGGAGCCCATGCCCATCAGGAGCCAGGGCAGCATCGCGAAGCCGTTGGGCGGGCCCAGGTCCTCCGGCTTGCTCCGGCCCGACTTCTCATGCGCCCGCATCTCGGCGAGCTGCTCCCTGCTGCTGTGTTTCAAGGCCGCGAGACGCCTGTGCCCCCGCCAGAAGCTCTTCACCGGCATTGCTTCTCCTGTCGTGCCGTGGCGCCTCGGCGGTGTCGTCGCGTGGCGCCTCTTCGGCGTCGTCATGTGGCGCCTCGTCGGTGTCGTCATACCGTCCGCGCGGCCCGGCGGTAGGAGGTCACAGCGTACGAACCGAAGACGAGCAGCCAGAGGGCCAGTATCGCGACCGTGCCGAAACCGATGCCTCCGCCGTCCGTCACGGACGTGCCGAGCTGCGCGAAGCGGTGCGTGGGCGTGTAGTCGGACAGGGTGCGCAGCCAGCCGGGGAACAGGTCGACGGGGAACCAGAGGCCGCCGAGCACCGCGAGCCCTAGATTGCAGGCCGTGTTCACCACGCCCGTGGTCTGCGCGGTCAAGCGGTAGCCGTTGCCGAGCCCCAGCATCGTGAAGGGCAGCGAGCCGAGCCAGAGCAGCACCGCTGCCGCCGTCCACTGCCAGACCTCCAGGCGTACGCCGTTGACCAGGCCGCCCGCGGCGAACACCGCCACGATCGACGGAAGCACGGTCACCGCACCGGTCAGGGCGCGGCCCGTCACGACCTCGCGCGGCGTCATCGGCGTGACCCGCAGCTGCCGCAGCCAGCCGATCGTCTTGTCCTCGGCGACACCGGTGCCGGTGCTCATGGCGGCGATCACGGCCCCGTACGCGGCCATGCCGATCATCGACGTCGTCTTCCAGTCGTCGTGTCCGGAACCGCCGCCGATGTTGGTGAACAGCAGATACATGAGGACAGGGAGTCCGATGCCGCCGATCACGAAGCCGGTGTCGCGGAGCGTCCTGCGTACTTCGAGCCTGGCGTAGTCGAACATCACACGGTCTCCGTGGTGAGAGGGGCGGGCGGGGAAGCAGGAGTGGTCAGGGCCAGGAACGCCTCGTCGAGCGAGGCCGCCGTGACCTGAAGGCCGCGGATCGCGCCGAGTTCCGCGAGCGCGACCACGGTCGCGTCGGAGTCCGCCGTACGCAGCCGGGCCCGGTCCCCGTGCACCTCGACGGAGATCACGCCGGGCAGCAGCGCCAGGCCCTCCGTACCGTGCCCGGCCAGGTCGAAGGAGACGGTGTTGCCGCCCGCGGACCGCTTGACCTGCTCGCCGCTGCCGTCGGCGACGATCCGGCCGTGGTCCATGACGACGATCCGGTCGGCGTGCCGGTCCGCCTCCTCCAGGTAGTGGGGGAGAACAGGACGGTGTTGCCGCGCCGCGCGTAGGAGCGCATCGACGCCCAGAACTCCTGCCGCGCCTCCACGTCGAGGGCGGCGGTCGGCTCGTCGAGGACGATCAGCGACGGGTTCCCGGCAAGGGCGGACGCGAACCGCACCCGCTGTGTCTGGCCCCCGGACAGCTTGTCGACGCGCCGACCGGCAAGCTCCTCGATCCCGGCGAGCGCGAGGGCCTCACCGACGGGCAGCGGCGCCGGATAGCGCCCGGCCACGAAGGAGACCAGCTCGCGCACGGTGACCCGCGGGACCAGGCGGCCCTCCTGGAGCATGGCGCCCACGTGCCCGGCGCGCACGGCGTCCTCGGGCGGACCGCCGAAGAGCTCGACGCGGCCCGAGTCGGGGTCGTCGAGGCCGAGCAGGAGGGAGATCGTCGTGGACTTGCCCGCGCCGTTGCGGCCGAGCAGGGCGACGGTCTCGCCGCGGTGGATCTCCAGGTCGATGCCGTCGACGGCGCGGAGCCGGCCGAAGGCCTTGACCGCGCCGGTGAACGCCACGGCCCGCTCGGCGGGACGCCCGGTGGGAGGCCCAGAGGGATGCTCGGAGGGAACTGTCTTCGTCATGGCTATGACGCTACGAATCCGGGGCGGTGCGGCGGCAGATGCGGTTGTACGGACTCGGCCGGTACAAATGTCACACGCGTGATCGGTGGCGTATCTGACGTGACGTCAGGAGTCTTCACAACTACCGGACGCTCAGCTATACATGGGATCGCCGGACTGGAACGCGTTCTAGAACGGGCTCCTTCCGGCCCTGTTGCGACCTCGGTGCGACCGACGGTGCGGACGGTCGCACCGAGGTCTTCAGACCGGCCAAGGAGCTGCCACCACATGCCCATCGATGCCGCGAAAGCACTGGCCGCGGAGCCCAGGTCGGCCGAGATCACCTGGGATCACAAGGACGTCCAGCTCTACCACCTGGGCCTGGGAGCGGGCGTCCCCGCCACCGATCCCGACGAGCTGCGCTACACCCTGGAGTCCCGACTGCACGTCCTGCCCAGCTTCGCGACCGTCGCGGGCGCGGGCATGGGCGTCGTCGGCGGGCTCTCGTCGCCCGGCATCGAGGTGAACCTGGCCGCGGTGCTGCACGGCGGCCAGAGCGTCACGCTGCACCGCCCGATCCCGGCCGAGGGCAAGGCCACCACCACCTCCGAAGTCGCCGCCGTGTACGACAAGGGCAAGGCCGCGATCCTCGTCCTGCGCACCGAAGTGGCCGACGAGGAAGGCCCGTTGTGGACCAGCGACGCCCAGATCTTCGTACGCGGTGAAGGCGGATTCGGCGGCGAACGCGGACCCTCCACCCGCCTCCCCGCCCCCGAGGGCGAGCCCGACAAGGTCGTCGAGCGCGCCGTCCGCGAGGAGCAGGCGCTGCTCTACCGCCTCTCCGGGGACTGGAATCCCCTGCACGCCGACCCCGAGTTCGCCAAGCTCGCGGGCTTCGACCGGCCGATCCTGCACGGCCTGTGCACCTACGGGATGACGCTGAAGGCCGTCGTCGACACGGTCCTCGGCGGCGACGTCTCGCGGGTGCGCGGCTACAGCACGCGCTTCACCGGGATCGTCTTCCCGGGCGAGACCCTGCGGATCCGGATGTGGCGCTCCGAGGGCCGCGTCCAAGTGGCGGTGACGGCGGTCGAACGGGACGACGCGCCGGTCCTCGCCGACACGATCGTCGAACACGCCTGAAGCTTCGGGCACGCCTGAAGCTTCGGGCACGCCTGCGCCTTCGGGCACGCCTGAAGCTTCGGGCACGCCTGCGTCTTCGGGCACGTCTGAAGCCCCGGACACGCCTGAAGCCCCGGACATGCCTGAATCTTCGTACGAGAGGAGCCGCACCATGCGCGCAGCCGTGCTGCACGAGATAGGCCAGGACAAGCTAGAGGTCCTCGACGACGTCGAGACGGTGGGCTTCGGCCCCGGCAAGGTGAAGATCCGGGTACGGGCCACCGGCCTGTGCCACTCCGACGTCTCCGCGATGAACGGCGTACTTCCGCAGCCCGGTCCTTTCATCCCCGGCCATGAGGGCGCGGGCGAGATCCTCGACGTCGGCGACGGAGTGAGCGGCATCAGCCGGGGAGACAGGGTCCTGGTGTGCTGGCTGCCCGCCTGCGGCCAGTGTCCGGCGTGCAAGCGTGGCCAGAGTCAGCTGTGCCTCGCCGGGTTCATGAACGCGGGCACGCCCAACTTCAAGCGCCCGAGCGGTGACGTCTTCGGCTTCGCGGGCACGGGGACCTTCACCGAGGAGGTCGTGGTCGACGCGGGCTGCGCCGTGCCGATCCCGGACGACGTGCCCTTCGACATCGCGGCCCTCATCGGCTGCGGAGTCACGACGGGGCTCGGCGCTGCCATCAACACCGCTGATGTGAAAGCCGGTTCGTCGGTCGCCGTCATCGGCTGCGGCGGTGTCGGCATCTCCGCGATCCAGGGCGCGCGGCTCAAGGGCGCCGCGCAGATCATCGCCGTCGACCCGGTCGAGTCGCGGCGCGAGGCCGCGCTGCGGTTCGGTGCGACGGAGGCGGTCGCACCGGACGCCCTTGAGGACGCCAAGCAGCGGATCACCGGGGGCGAGGGCTTCGACTACGTCTTCGAGGTCGTCGGGAAATCCGCCACAGCCCGCACCGCGTACGAGACCACGCGACGCGGCGGCACCCTCGTCATCGTCGGCGCGGGCGCCATGGACGACAACCTCCAGCTGAACATGTTCGAGCTGTTCTTCGACGAGAAGAAGATCCTGCCGTCCATGTACGGCGGCGGCGACGTCCTGCGGTCCTACGAGCGGGCCATCGCGCTGTGGCGCGCGGGCCGGATCGACCTGGAGAGCATGATCACCCACCGGGTGCCGCTCTCCGAGATCAACGAAGCGCTTGACCAGATGCGTACGGGCGTCGCGCTGCGTACGTGCATCGAGATCTGAGAGGACTTCGATCACTGATGGCACAGCCATTGCCACGGCCACTTGACGGTTTGGCCGCGATCGTGACAGGAGCGGGCCGGGGCCTCGGCCGTGCGGAGGCCCTGGAACTCGCCCGGCTCGGCGCGAGCGTCGTCGTCAACGACTTCGGCCAGCCCGGCCGCGACGGCTCGGGCGAGGCGTCGGCGACGCCCGCCGAGGAGGTCGTGGCCGAGATCCGGGCGGCGGGCGGGCAGGCGGTCGCGCACCTCGGCGACGTCGCGGACCACGAACAGGCGCGCGGGCTCGTCCAGTTGGCGATCGACACGTACGGAAAGCTCGACATCCTGGTCAACAACGCGGGGATCCTGCGGGACCGGATGATCTTCTCGATGAGCGAGAGCGAGTGGGACTCGGTCATCCACGTCCACCTCAAGGGCCACTTCAACACGACGCACTTCGCGTCCGTGCACTGGCGTGAGCGCTCCAAGGCGGCGGGTGAGCCGGTGTACGGCCGGATCGTCAACACGTCGTCGGAGGCGTTCCTCGCGGGTTCGGCGGGCCAGCCGAACTACGCGGCGGCCAAGGGCGGCATCGTCGGCCTGACGACGTCGAGCGCACTGGCGCTCGGCAAGTACGGCGTCACGGCGAACGTCATCTGCCCGCGCGCGCGGACGCGGATGACGGAGGACGTCTTCGCGGGGTTCCAGGAGCCCGGCGCCGACGAACTCGACGCGCTCGCTCCCGAGCATGTGGCGCCCCTGGTCGGCTACTTGGCGTCGCCCGCGGCCGCCGGGGTCAACGGGCAGTTGCTCGTGGTCCACGGCGGCATGGTCGCCGTGGTCGAGCGGCCCAAGGTGGCGGCGAAGTTCGACACGGCGAAGGACGCCTTCTCGTACGAGGAACTGGACGAGGTCCTTTCGCCCTATTACGCGGGGCGGCCGGACGGGGAGACGTTCGCGGCGCAGGAGGTGTTGGGGCTGAGGCGGGGCTGAGGCGGGCCCAAGCGGGGCTGAAGCGAGGCTCAAGCGGGGGCGAAGCGAGGCTCAGGCGGGGGTGAACCCCGCCTGACGCGACAAACGCCGGACCGGCTGGATATATCCAGCCGGTCCGGCGTTCGAGGACGAACTCGGCGGAGCCGGTGACCGGCGGCGCCCAGGGCCAGGGCCCTACGCCTCGTCCTTCCGGCGGTGCCGCCCCCGCGGCGTCTCACCCGCGTCGTGCTCGGCCACAGGCCCCCGGTGCTTACCGGCACCGGTAGTGCCCGCCGCCTCCCGCGGCTCGGGATTCTGCTCGGATTCCGTGCTCATCTCGGTTCTCATCAACACACACTCACCCCGTAAACCGGCAAATCGGTAATCCTGTAAATCTGTAACCGTGTACATCTGTAAAGAAGGTCGTTCGGTACAGGCGGGCGAGTCTAACGAACGCCCGTACGCCCTGTGAGGGGCGCCTGCTGCAAGGGAACGGGCCGCGCGGCGACCGGCGCGGGCGCCGCCGCCGGAGGGATTGGTTCCGCCTCCGCGACCCCGCACGGCACCGCCTCCGTGGCGTACGGAAGGCGCAGTGCTCCCTCCCGCGTCCACCACCCAGAACCGGCCAACCACCCCGCAGGCGCCGCCAGTTGATGCAGGCGCCGCTCGCTGGGACGCCAGATGCCGAGCCAGCTGCCCGCCGCCCCGTCGATCCGCAGCGCCACCGCACAGCCCTCCGGCATCAGCGTCTGCCCGGGCTGGATGGCGAACGGCGTCACCGCGAGGTCGGGCAGTCGCAGGCACTCGGGGAAACGCACCGGGCGCGTACCGCCGAGGACTCCCCAGCCGAGCCGGTCGTGCCCCGGCGCGTCCGAGCGGATCAGGAGCAGCCCGCTCTCGGCGTCCGCGAGCAGCACCCGGTCATTGCTCTCGTCGGCGATCTGGAGGAGAGGGGAGACCTCGCCGCCCCGCCCCAGATCCACCGCCACCGCCTTGACCCGGCCGCCCAGCTCCCGGTCCAGGGCGAGGATCCGGCCCTCTCCGTCCAGCCAGGCCCCGCCCGAACAGCGCCCCGGGATCTCGGCGACGTGCTCGGGCCCGAAGGCGCCGCCCGCCACCAGCCACAGGGCCGTCGATCCCTTGCCCACCGCGAGCGCGTAGGCCTGGCCGCCGACCGGTGACGGCGGCAGCAGCGTGAGCCGGGACTCGCCGCACTCCACGGCGCCGAGCGGCACCTCGCCGGTCTGCGGGCCCGTCGGGTACAGGAGCGCGAAGACGTGCCGCCCGTCGACGACGCGGTGGATCAGGACCCGCCCGTCCGTCATCGGGAGCACTTCCGTGCCGGGCTCCTCCGGCTGGCTGCCGGGCAGCGGCACCGCGTAGGGCTCGGGGGAGTCAAGGGTCCAGCGCTCGGGGAACCAGCAACCGCCGTCGTGGGTGAGGCGAGCGGCGTACGTGCCGTCGGTGGTGATCACTGGGGGTGTCGCGGGCGCGGGACGGGACGTCGGCGCGGTGGCCGGCGCGGTGGTCGGCGCGGTGATGGGCTCGGGTTCAAGCGTGGGCGCTGTCATGGGGGGTACCTCCGGGCCACGAAGCTAGTTTTCGTACGCGCTGCCGTGGCACCTGTGGTCGCCCGCTTCACACAGAAGGGTGGCGATGTACCGATTCGCCTGAGGGGGCGGGGGTGGTTGTGCTGGGCAAGGGGGCGGTTGTGCTGGGCAAGGGGGGCGCGCTTAAAGTAAGGCGAACCTAAGTGGTTGAAGGGCGGTCCGGGCCGGCGCATCGGCTCGTTCGGGCGGCAGATCGACCAGCACACCCCTGGAGCACCGATGTCCCCGTCTGTACGGTCCCTGCCCGCACGGTCCATGCGACCGCGCCGCCACCGCGCCACCGCGGCCGTCGCCCTCGCCGTGGCCGGCGCGCTCTCCCTCGCGGCCTGCGGGTCCGGTGACGCCGACGGCTCCGGCAAGTCCGACAACGGCAGCGGCAGCAAGGCCGTCGCCCAGGGCGGCGACGACTTCTCCAAGGCCGCCGAGCAGACCGCGAAGATGGGCACCACGGCGAAGCCGGGCGAGTTCCCGCGCACCATCACGCACGCCCGCGGCAAGACCGAGCTCACGGCGCGGCCGAAGCGCGTCGTGGTCCTGGACGTCGGCGAGCTCGACAACGTCGTCTCGCTCGGCGTCAAGCCCGTCGGCTACGCCCCCACCGAAGGCGACGACGGCATCCCCGGCTACCTGAAGAAGGACGCGGGCAACCCCAAGGACGTCGGCACGATCAACGCCCTCAACCTGGAAGCGATCGCGAACCTCAAGCCGGACCTGATCCTCGGCAGCGAACTGCGCGCGGCCAAGCTCTACCCGCAGCTCGCCAAGATCGCCCCGACCGTCTTCTCCATCCGCCCCGGCTTCACGTGGAAGGAGAACTACCTCCTGAACGCCGCCGCCCTGGACCGGACGGCCAAGGCGAAGGAGGAGCTCGGCGCGTACGAGAAGAAGGCCGAGGCGCTCGGCGAGGAGATCGGCGACGGCGGCAAGAAGCCGACGATCACGATGCTCCGCTACATGCCGGACCGCGTCCGCCTCTACGCGAAGGCGTCGTTCATCGGCACCATCCTCGACGACACAGGCCTGCCCCGCCCCAAGAACCAGCAGGTCAACGACCTCGCCACCGAGATCAGCACCGAGAAGATCGACGACGCCGACGCCGACTGGATCTTCACCGGCGTCTACGGCGACGCCGAGAAGACGGGCCGCACCGAGGCCGAGAAGAACCCGCTGTGGAAGAAGCTCGACGCGGTCAAGGGCGGTCAGGCCAAGGACGTCCCCGACGAGACCTGGTACCTGGGCCTCGGCGTGACGGCGGCGAACGAGGTCCTGGGTGATCTCAAGGGCTTCCTCGTCAAGTAGGACGCGGCTGAGCCGCGCCACCTGTGCGTGGCCGGTAGCAGTACGTAAGCCATGGCCAGTGGGGCGCAGAGGGCAGGTAGCCTTTCCTCTGTGCCCCGTCTGTCTGAAGTCATCGCCGCCCTCGACGCCCTGTGGCCCGCCGAACTGGCCGAGAGCTGGGATGCCGTCGGCACGGTCTGCGGCGACCCCGGCGCGGAGGTCTCCCGGGTCCTCTTCGCCGTCGACCCCGTCCAGGACATCGTCGACGAAGCGGTGAAGCTGGGCGCCCAGCTCCTGGTCACGCACCACCCGCTCTATCTGCGCGGCACGACCACGGTCTCAGCAGGCACCTTCAAGGGCCGCGTCGTCCACGACCTCATCAAGAACGACGTCGCGCTGCACGTCGCGCACACCAACGCGGACCGTGCCGACCCCGGCGTCTCCGACGCCCTTGCGGGCGCGCTCGACCTGCGGATCGTCCGACCCCTCGTACCGGACCCGGCCGACGTCCAAGGGCGCCGCGGCCTCGGCCGGATCTGCGAGCTCGAACACCCCCTGACGCTCCGTGAACTCGCCGCCCGCGCGGCCGAGCGGCTGCCCGCCACCGCGCAGGGCATCCGGGTCGCGGGCGACCCCGAGCAGCTCATCCGCACCCTCGCGGTCAGCGGCGGCTCCGGCGACAGCCTCTTCGACGACGTACGCGCGTCCGGCGTGGACGCCTTCCTCACCGCCGACCTGCGCCACCACCCGGTGTCGGAGGCCCGCGCGCAGACTCCGCTCGCGCTGCTCGACGCCGCGCACTGGGCCACCGAGTGGCCGTGGTGCGAACTGGCGGCGACACAGCTCGATCAGATCTCCGACCGTCACGGATGGGGACTGCGCGTCCACGTCTCCAAGACGGTCACCGACCCCTGGACCGCCCACGCGGCCTCGAATACCCACACCACAGGAGCCCCCAACTGAACGCCGCGCCCGCCGACCAGATCCGACTCCTCGACGTCCAGGCACTCGACGTACGCCGCCAGCAGCTGGCCCACCGGAAGAAGTCCCTGCCCGAGCACGCCGAGATCGAGTCGCTGAACAAGGACCTCGCGCAACTGCGCGACCTGCTCGTCGCCTCCACGACCGAGGAGAGCGACTGCGCCCGCGAGCAGACCAAGGCGGAGCAGGACGTCGACCAGGTGCGCCAGCGCGCCAACCGCGACCAGCAGCGCCTCGACTCGGGCGCCGCGACGTCCCCCAAGGACCTGGAGAACCTCCAGCGCGAGATCGCCTCGCTCGCCAAGCGCCAGGGTGACCTGGAGGACGTCGTCCTGGAGGTCATGGAGCGCCGTGAGGCCGCCCAGGAGCGCGTCTCCGAGCTGACGGAACGTGTCTCCTCCGTCCAGTCGAAGATCGACGACGCGACGGCCCGCCGTGACGCGGCCTTCGAGGAGATCGACCGCGAGGGCGCCACGGTCACCAAGGAGCGCGAGGTCGTGGCGGGTTCGGTCCCGGCCGACCTGCTCAAGCTCTACGACAAGCTGCGCGACCAGCAGGGCGGCGTCGGCGCGGCCAAGCTGTACCAGCGGCGCTGCGAGGGCTGCCGCCTCGAACTGAACATCACCGAGGTGAACGAGGTGAAGGCGGCGTCCGCCGACACCGTCCTGCGGTGCGAGAACTGCCGCCGCATCCTGGTCCGCACGTCCGAGTCGGGTCTGTAAGGGACGGTGGCCGTGCGGGAGTTCATCGTCGAGGCCGACGGCGGGTCACGGGGCAACCCGGGGCCCGCGGGCTACGGCTCGGTCGTCATCGACGCGACCACGGGGGAGACCCTGCGGGAGGTCGCCGAGTACATCGGCGTCGCGACGAACAACGTGGCCGAGTACAAGGGTCTTGTGGCCGGTCTGAAGGCGGCACACGACCTCGACCCGGACGCCTCGATCCACGTCCGGATGGACTCCAAGCTCGTCGTCGAGCAGATGTCGGGCCGCTGGAAGATCAAGCACCCGGACATGAAGCCGCTCGCCGCCGAGGCCGCGCGGGTCTTCCCGGCGTCCCAGGTGACGTACGAGTGGATCCCGCGCGAGAAGAACAAGCACGCGGACCGTCTCGCCAACGAGGCGATGGACGCGGGCAAGCGGGGCGAGCAGTGGGTGGCGTCGGATTCGACGGCGGAGCTTGACGCGCGGGCCGTTTCCGGTGCGGGGGCGGACGTCCGCGCCGCGGACAATGTCGCCGCGCAGGCCCCGCCCGTCGGCTGGGCCGCCCCCGCCGACCTGGGCGCCCCCGCGACCTTCGTGCTGCTGCGGCACGGCGAGACCGCGCTGACGCCCCAGAAGCGGTTCTCCGGCAGCGGCGGGACCGATCCGTCCCTCTCCGACGTGGGGCGGGAGCAGGCCGAGCGCGCGGCGGCGGCGTTCGCCGCGCGGGGCACGATCCAGGCGGTCGTCTCCTCGCCGCTGAAGCGCTGCCAGGAGACCGCACAGGCCGTCGCCGCCCGCATCGGCCTCGACGTACGCATCGAGGACGGACTGCGCGAGACGGACTTCGGGGCCTGGGAGGGGCTCACCTTCGGCGAGGTGCGCGAGCGCCAGCCGCAGGAGCTGAACGCGTGGCTGGCCTCGCCCGACGCTTCGCCGCCCGGCGGAGAGTCCTTCGCCGAGGTGGCCCGCAGGGTGTCGGAGGCGCGGGACCGTCTCACTGCCGAGTACGCGGGCCGCACGGTCCTCCTGGTCACGCACGTCACGCCGATCAAGACGCTGGTGCGCCTTGCCCTTGGCGCGCCGCCGGAGTCCCTGTTCCGGATGGAGCTCTCGGCGGCGTCGGTGTCGGCGGTGGCGTACTACGGGGACGGGAACGCGTCGGTGCGGCTGCTCAACGACACCTCGCATCTGCGCTGAGGGTTCGGGCCCCGAAGGGGCGCGGGGAACTGCGCGCCCAGCCACGAAGTACCCGCGGGGGTGCGCACGCGGCGGCCCCCCCCCGGGCCCCGGGCCCTCGGGCGGGATCAGCGCAGAGCCGCCGCCTCGCGGGCCAAGGCCTCGATGCGGCCCCAGTCCTTCGCCGCGACGGCATCCGCGGGAAGCATCCAACTGCCGCCCACGCAGCCGACGTTCTTCAGCGCGAGGTACGACGGCGCGGACGCGAGGCCGATGCCGCCCGTCGGGCAGAAGCGGGCCTGCGGGAGCGGCCCGCCGAGCGACTTGAGGTAGGCGGTCCCGCCCGCGGCCTCCGCCGGGAAGAACTTCATCTCGTGCACACCGCGCTCAAGCAGCGCCACGACCTCGGAGGTCGTCGAGACTCCCGGCAGGAACGGCACCCCGGACGCCTTCATCGCGGCGAGCAGCGTGTCCGTCCACCCCGGGCTGACCAGGAAGCGGGCCCCGGCGTCGACGGAGTCCGCGACGCCCTGGGGCGAGATGACGGTGCCCGCGCCGACCACGGCGTCCGGCACCTCCGCGGCGATGGCCCGGATCGCGTCGAGCGCGGCCGGTGTCCGCAGCGTCACCTCGATCGCGGGCAGCCCGCCCGCGACCAGGGCGCGCGCCAGCGGCACGGCGTCGGCGACATCCTCCACGACGACCACGGGGACGACGGGGGCCAGATCGAGCACGGAGGCGGAGGCGGAAGCCGCGGTGGAGGGGGAAGTCATGGGAGCATCGTGCCTCGGCGCATGCAGCATGCGCAAAGGGCGTTGCGCATGCTGCAATCGTGGCTGGTGGCTGGTGGCTGGTGGCTGGTGGCTCGATGCCCGGAGCTCGAAGTCCGAAGATCGAGAAGGTCAGTGGATCTCCCGGACCACCACGTCCAGCGCCCACGCTTTGCCCGCCTTGGCGGGTGCCTCGCCCTCCACCACGTGCCCGAGGTCCCGCAGCGCCTCGACCAGTTCGGCCGGGTCCTTCGGCTGGGTGCCGGTCTCCAGGAGGGAGCGGACGATCCGCCCCTTCGTCGCCTTGTTGAAGTGCGAGACGACGGAGCGCTTCTCGACGCCGTCGACCATCTGCGCGTGCAGCACCCGCACCGTCGCCGTCCGGTCCGCGACCTCGCCCTTCGGCTTCCACGCGGCCGTGTACGCCGATGAACGCAGGTCCAGTACGAGACCGTCGCCCGCCGCGTCGGGCATCGCCGAGGCCATCGGCGTACGCCAGTAGGAGCCCAGTGCGCCGAGTCCCGGCAGCTTCACGCCCATCGAGCAGCGGTAGGAGGGGATGCGGTCGGTGACGCCGACGGCGCCCCAGAGGCCGGAGAAGACGAGGAGCGAGCGGGCCGCGCGGCGCTTGGCGGCGGCGTCCAGGGTGGCGAGGTCGAGGGCGTCGTACAGAACGCCGGTGTAGATCTCCCCCGCGGGGCGCGCGCCCGCCGTGCGGAGCTCGGTGTTCTTCGCGACCTCGCCACGCAGGCCCTCGCTGAGCCCGAGTACGACACGGGCCTTCTCCTCGTCCGCCACGCAGAGGTCGACCAGCTCGTCGAGAACGGCCTGCCTCGCGTCCGCGAGCGCCGGCAGGGAGAGCGACTCCGGCTTCAGGGGGGCACCGCGGCCGGAGGGCGCCTTGCCTTCGGAGGGCGGCAGCAGGACGAGCATGGGTCTCCTTCGGAGGGCAACGGGGTGGGGGTGCGGCCCTGCGCCAGGGTAATCGTCCCGGCACCCCGTGCCCGCGCACAGGCCTCGCGTCCCCGGCAGCCACCCACGCTCCCGCAGCCGCGCGACGTACGTGAGGGGACGGGACGTGCCGGTACGTTCGCCCGGAGCCCGGCTCGCAGGATTCCGGCGCCGAAGTGACGCCGCGCCCGCAGCCGGACGGCGAGGACGACATACCGGTGCGGCCCCGCCCCGGAACAACGAGGCGCCCCACGACAGCGAAGTGACCGGGACCGCGGAGGCGCGCCCCACCCCCCACCGTGCCGCCCTGCCCCGCCTCCCACCGTGCCGCTCCGCCCCACCCCGCCTACGCTCGACCCATGCCCCGTCGCCATCTCCGCGTGACCGGCGCAGCCGAAGCTCCGTTGCGGGGCGCGCTGTGTGAGCTGCGTACGAAGTTGGATGTTCCCGGCGAGTTCCCCGCGGACGTCATCGCCGACGCCGAGCGGGCCCTCGCCGACCCGCGCCTGCCCGCACACGACGCGACCGACATCCCCCTCTTCACCATCGACCCGCCCACCTCCGTCGACCTGGACCAGGCGATGCACCTGTCCCGGCGGCAGGGCGGCGGCTTCCGGGTGCGGTACGCCATCGCCGACGTCGCCGCGTACGTCACACCGGGCGCGCCGCTCGACGCGGAGGCCCACCGGCGCGTCACCACCCTCTACTTCCCCGACGAGAAGGTGCCGCTGCACCCCACCTCACTGAGCGAGGGCGCGGCCAGTCTGCTGCCGGGCCAGGACTGCCCGGCGGCGCTCTGGACGATCGATCTCGACGCGGACGGGGCCGCCGTCTCCACCGACGTGCGCCGCGCCCTCGTACGCAGCCGCGCCAAGCTCGACTACGACGGTGTGCAGCGGACCATCGACGACGGCACCGCCGAGGAGGCACTCGCGCTGCTCGGCGACATCGGGCGGCTCCGCGAGCGGCTGGAGGTCGAGCGGGGAGGCATCTCCCTCAACGTGCCCGAACAGGAGATCGTCGAGCGGAACGGGGTGTACGAACTCGACTTCCGCGCCACGCTCCCCGTCGACGGATGGAATGCCCAGATCTCCCTCCTCACCGGCATGGCGGCCGCGGAGCTGATGATCCAGTCGGGCGCCGGAGTCCTGCGCACGCTGCCCACCGCCCCCGACGGCGCCGTCGGCCGCCTGCGACGTACCGCGAAGGCCCTCCAGGTCGACTGGCCGCACCACGTCCCGTACGCAGAGCTCGTCCGCTCCCTCGACCCGCACGAGCCCCACCACGCCGCGTTCCTCCAGGAGTGCACGACGCTCCTGCGCGGCGCGGGCTACACCGTGTTCAGCGGCGGCGACGTCCCCGACCTCACCACGCACGCCGCCGTCGCCGCCCCCTACGCCCACTGCACGGCCCCGCTCCGCCGCCTCGTCGACCGTTACGCCGCCGAACTGTGCCTGGCGGCCGCCGCCGGGGACGAGCCGCCGGAGTGGGTGCTCGCCGCGCTGCCCGACCTGCCCAAGGAGATGGCGGACGGGACGCGGCGCGGCAACACCGTGGAGCGGGAGTGCGTGGACCTCGTGGAGGCCGCCCTGCTCAAGGGCCGGGTCGGCGAGCTCTTCGACGGGGTGGTGGTGGACGTACAGGAGCGTGAACCGTCCGTCGGTACCGTCCAGTTGACCGACCCCGCGATCGTCGCCCGGATCGAGGGCGGCACGGGCGGGCTTCCGCTGGGGGAGCGGCTGCGGGTGCGGCTCACGCAGGCCGACCCCGGGGCGGCGAAGGTGCGGTTCGCGCCTGCGTGAGCTCCAGGGCCCCTTTGAGCGCGGCCCGCAGCTTCGCCGGGTCGTCGGAGTGCAGCCGTACCGTCGTCACCGGCTGCCGCCCGCCGAGGAATCCCACCGCAGTGACGGGCTCCGTCAGCTCCAGCGTGAGGGAGGTCTGCGCGGCGACGGGAATGTTGAGCACCCCGTAAGCCGCCTCGTGCGTGAAGCGCCGCTCACCGCTCACGGAGGCGATCCGCTCCAGCGGTATCCGCAGGTCACGATGGGCGCCGTGGCGTACGCGGAGCGCGTCGGCGGACAGCACGTGCGGCCGCGTCACGGAGGCCGCGTGCACGCCGAGCATCAGAACCACGGTGTAGACGTCCACGACGAGCACCACCGCGTGGGCCACGGGCCAGCTCCGCAGCAGTACGGCCATCCCGATGGTCTCCACGACGCAGACGAGGACGAGGCCGTAGAGCATCGCGGCCTGATCACGGGCGTGCCCGAACGCCAGATCCCCCTGGCGCACACCGTGCCGCCGCCGGGCCACCCACAGCCCGAGACTGCCGAACACCCGCAGCTCGTGCCCGAGGATCCCGCGCACCGGCCCCGGCACGACCTCCCGGACCGCCGCGCGCCCGCCCCGCCGGTACAGGACCGCGAGCCCCACGCCCTCCACGACGAGCAGCGCCACGGCGAAGGCCTCCACGCCGAGGAGTACGCCGGTGGGGAGCGGGGCGCCGGCCAGCAGGCAGACGACGAGGACGAGTTCGACGGGTACGACCACCCAGGCGAGGCCGCGCACGACCTTCGCCAGCCGATGGCCGCGCACCAGGCCCCTCACCGCGCACCCCGCTCCACGCCTCACCGCGCGCCCCGCTCCATGAGCAGCCGCATCCCACGGCGTACGGCCTCCGCCTGGGCGGGAGCGAAGTCGGCGAAGAAGGCTTCGAGGAAGCGGTCGCCGCCACCCCTGCCGAGCCCGTCGGCCACGGCTCGCGCGCCCTCGGCTCCCAGCTCCTCCAGGAGCGATTCGGGCAGCGCGTCGGCGAGCGCCCGGGCCGCTTCGTCGACCGCCGGATCGGCGACGTTGGTGTCCGCGAGCGCGTCGAGCAGCGCGTACACCTCGTGCGCGCGCTCCACCGCCTCCGGTGTGGCCAGCGCGGGGCGCATCGCGGCGAGGAGCCTGTCCCGGTCCGCTGGGGGCGCGGTCGTGTCGATCAGGGCGAGCAGCTCCCGGTCCTTCGCGGCCATCGCGGACTCGGGCCGCTCGCGGCCGACGCCGGTGCGGGCCATCTCGGCGAAGAACTCGCTCAGTTCGGGGGAGACGGGCCCTTCGGTGGACAGCACCCCGCGCTCCGCGCCGTCCAGCAGGACCCGCAGCCGCTCCCGCCGCTCGCGGATCGCGGCCTCCTGCCGGGCGAGGTCGGCGTCCAGTTCGGCGAGGACCTCGGCGAGCTCGCGCCCCGCGTCGTCCGCGAGCACGTCCCGCACCTCGGCCAGGCCGAGCCCCAGCTCGGTGAGCCGCCGGATCCGGGCGAGCGCGACGGCGTGCCGCAGCCCGTACTCCCGGTAGCCGTTGGCCCGCCGCTCGGGCTCGGGGAGCAGCCCGAGGTGGTGATAGTGCCTGATGGCCCGCGTGGTGACGCCGACGATGCCGGCGAGCTCTCCGATCCGCATCCCGTTCATGGGGCCAGTAGAAACGTTGACGCTGCGGCAAGGTCAAGGAGCGGCGTCGGGCCGGGACCCGCCGGGCGGGCGAAGCCTGACGCCCGCCCGGAGACCTCGTCCTCTATCGAGGGAAAAGCTTCGGATCTCCGGGCGACGCATCAAGCGGTGTCCCACTCTGGCCGGAGGCTGTCGAGCCACGGAGGAGGGAGCGTGACATGGCCGATCTGGCACACGAGGCGGTCACAGGGCCAGAGATCCTGTTGCAGGGCTTCTTGGACCTGGGCATCCCTGAGGGATTCCGGGCGCAGCTGATCGAGGGGGAGATTGTCGTTACGCCACCGCCGGACGGCGACCACGAGGATTTGCTCGGGCTGGTCGTGAGCCAGATCTACAGGCGTTCCAGGACCGATATGTGCTTTTCGGGGAACAAGGGCCTGAAGCTGATGGGCGGGGGCGCCGGTCCGGAGAACCACGCCATCCCGGACGGCACGTTCGCCCCCACGGAGCTACGGCTCTTCCGCGGCGCCGACCCCTGGATGCCATGCAACGGCGTCGCCATGGCGGCCGAGGTGACGGACGCCAGGCCGCAGATGGACCGCGAGGCCAAGCGCCACTGCTACGCCCGCGGCGGCATCCCCCTCTACCTGCTCATCGACCGCGAGGGCTCCTCGGTGACGCTGTTCAGCGACCCGGAGGGGGACGACTACCGCCAGCACTGCACGCTCCCCTTCGGCAAGGCAGTGGCCCTCCCGGAACCGTTCGGCTTCGAGCTGGAGACCGCGGAGTTCGTCTGAGGGCGGCAGCGGGCCTGAGCCCTGGCTCATGCCGGGTAGCATGGTCGATACGGCAGACGAGCCGGGCGGACGGCCGCGTGAAGCTCCCCTCACCAGGGGCTCTTCCCGAGGAACGTCCGGGCTCCACAGGGCAAGGTGGTGGCTAACGGCCACCCGGGGTGACCCGCGGGACAGTGCCACAGAAAACAGACCGCCGGAGACTTCGGTTTCCGGTAAGGGTGAAACGGTGGTGTAAGAGACCACCAGCGCCTGAGGTGACTCAGGCGGCTAGGTAAACCCCACCTGGAGCAAGGTCAAGAGGGGCCCTGGAAACAGGACCCTGCGCGGATGATTGAGGGCTGCCCGCCCGAGTCCGCGGGTAGACCGCAGGAGGCCCGTAGCAATGCGGGCCCTAGATGGATGGCCGTCTCCCCGGCCGCCGCGAGGCGACCGGGCGACAGAACCCGGCGTACAGCCCGACTCGTCTGCCGCTTTTTCGGCCCTGACCAGGGGTTTTTCCTTAGTCGGGGCCATACTTTTTGTAGTGGATTACCGGAGTTTTCGGGCAGGGAGTGTCCTTCACGCCGGATTCAGGTGCTGCTCGAGCCGTTGGAGTGTGGTCCAGGCTCCGGGGTCCGAACCGTCGCCGAGCGGGTAGTGCAGGGTGGGCGCGGTCGCGGGGCCGAGCCGGGTGGGGGCGACGTCGAGGGGCGGTCGCTGCGCGCGGGGGAGCCCGATCTCCTTTACGGCGGCGGGGCCGAGTGTAAAGGAGACCGGGTTGGGCGGGATCTGGAAGTGCGGTGCGACGGTCAGGTCGCGGGGGGCGGTGCGAAGTGAGGTGAGCATGGTGGTCAGGCCGTGCTCGGCGGCCAGGGCCGCAGTGAGGGGCTCGATGGCGTCCAGGGGCGGAGCCTCGCCGGTGCTGTAGCCGAGGGTGAGAGTGATGTCCTCTTCGACTCCGGCCGTGGTGCGGGTGATGTGGACGGTGGCGATCGCGGGGCGGTCGGGGTCGCCTACGGCGATGAGCCAGGTGGGGCGGGGAGCGCGGTGGCGGGCCAGGTCGGTCAGCTGGCGTGTGGACCAGGGGAGGTTGATCGGCTCCGCGGTGCTCCAGCCGACGGGCGGTGCGCCGGTGAGGTGGTGCCACGTGGCTTCGAGTGCGCCGCCGAGGGTGAGGTCTTCGTCGGCGGGATGCTGGGTGCGGACGGAGAGGATCAGCTGGCGTTCGCCGGGATCGGGGTCGTTGCCGCCGGTGAAGGCCTTCGCGAGGGCCGGTTGGCCGTCCTGGTGGCGTACAGGCGTGAAGTGACCATCCTGCCAGTGCAGTTCGACGCCGGACAGGCCGTCGTAGTAGCCGCAGGAGGGGTCTTGGACGACCCACCGGTTGGGGTGGCCGTGTAGGGCCGTGCGGGTGGGGAGGGTCAGACGGGTGTGTGCCGGGGTGACGATTTGCAGGGCACGATCGTCCGCGGTCGCCCCGCGCAGGGCGTCGGCGAGCCAGCTGGTCATCGCAACGACCGGGCGGTCCTGGATGACGACCGCGGCCTTGTCGGTGAGGACGTCGACGGCCGGTGAGGCGGTGGCGGGGGCCGGGGTCGCGGTGACGTCCTCGGAGGTGAGCGGGACGACGTCGGTGTGGGCGGCTTCCGGTGGCCAGACCGTTCCGTCCAGCACGGCGGCCAGGCGTCCGGCGAAGGATCCGGCGAGGCGTTCGCCCTCCTCGACGGCGGTGGAGGCGCGCGCTTCGGTCCACCAGTAGGGCCCCTCGGGGGTGGTGACCTCGGGGCCGAGCAGACGTTGTGCCTCGCCGGGGACCTGGATGAGCAGGGGTGCTTCTACGGAGACCAGGGGGCGGCCGCCCGGGGCGCAGAGCTGGACGACGGCTCCCTCGGCCAGGGAGCTGACGCCCAGGTCGGGGCCGCCTGCGAAGAGCCCGGCGAGCAGGGTGTTGATGTCGGGCATCTTGGGAGTGAGGGCGATGACGTCCTTGGTCACGAGGACGGGGTCTCTTCCGATAGCGGGGCAAGGGCGGTCTGAATGAGCTGGTGGCGGCGGCCCCGGCGGACCAGGGTGCCGCGGCCCGGCGGCTGGGCGGAGGCGTAGAGGCCGGGGAAAAGCTGGCCTTCGGTTCGGTCGCCGGTCATGAGCAGTGCGGTGGTGCCGGTTTCGCGCAGGGTGGTGAGGAAGGGCTCGTACAGGGCGCGGGAGGAGCCGGCGACGCGGCGACTCACGATGAAGTGCAGGCCGATGTCCTGGGCGGAGGAGATGTAGGGCAGGAAGGCGGCCAGGGGTTGTTGGCCTGCGGTGGTGAGGATGTCGTAGTCGTCGACGAGGATCACGATGCGCGGGCCGGTGAAGGCCGGGGCGTCGGTGATCGCGTCCGGGTCGGCGGTCTCCGGCAGGCGCTTCTCCAGTTCGCCCGCGATACCCGTGGCCAGGGCGGTGGCGAGTTTGGCGTTGTGGGCGTAGCCGCCGCGGTAGGGCTCGGGGACGGTGCCGCGCAGGCCGCGGCGCGGGTCGAAGACGCCGAAGACCAGTTCCTCGTCGCTGTGGCGGTCGATGAGCTGACCGGCGATGAGCTTGAGCAGGTTGGTCTTGCCGCACTCGTTGTCGCCGAGGATCAGCAGGTGCTGGTCCTGTCCGGTCAGGTCCAGGAAGGCCGGGGCGAGGGCGTCCTGATCGACGCCGAGCGGGATGCGCGATGGCTCGGCGGCCGGTGAGGGCAGTTTGGTGGCGGGCAGGGCAGTGGGCAACACCCTTACGGGGGCGGCGAGTTCTCCGTGCCAGCTGGCGCGCAGCGTGCGTCCGGCGCGTTCCAGGGCGGGGCCCAGGTCGCTGGTGGTGGGTTGGCCGTCGATGCGGGGCAGGGCGGTGTGGGCGAAGAGTTTGGCGTCGGTCAGGATCCGGCCCGGGGTGTCTGCGCTCAGTGTCTCGGAGAGCTTGCGGTCGACGCTGGAGTCGGAGGGGTCGTTCAGGCGCAGTTCGACGCGGGTGCCGAACATGGACTGGGTGGCGATGCGTACGTCGTTCCAGCGCAGCATCCCGGCGACGATGTGGATGCCGTAGCCGCTGCCGCGTTTGAGGAGGTCGGCGACGGTGTCGTCGAGTTCGGCGAACTCGTCGCGCAGGGCGCCGAATCCGTCGATGAGGAGCACGATGTCGGTGGAGCCCAGTTTGGTCAGCTTGCCTTGGGTGCGCAGGTGGCGGAGCTGGTCGACGGAGTCGATGCCGTGCTCGCGGAAGAGTTCCTCGCGCAGGGCGAGTTGGGCGCGGACTTCGGCGACGGTACGGGCCGCGCGTTCGTGGTCGGCGCGTCCCGCGATGCCTCCCACGTGCGGCAGGCCGGACAGTGCGGTCAAGCCGCCGCCGACCAGGTCCAGGCCGTACACGGCGACCTGGGCCGGGGTGTGGGTCAGAGCCAGGGAGAGGGCGAGGGTGCGCAGCAGGGTGGTCTTGCCGGACTGCGGGCCGCCGATGACGGCGGCGTGTCCGCCGGCGACGGTCAAGTCGAGGATCCAGGGTTTTTGCCACTGCTTGGCCGGGTCGTCGAGGATGCCCAGAGGTATCTGCATGGCATCGGTGGTGGTGGCCAGGTGCAGGCCGCGCTCCGAGGCCTGCACGGGTCCGGCGGCGGCGTCGAGCGAGGTCGCATCGGGCAGCGGCGGCAGCCAGATGCGCCGGACGGGAGGGGCTGCGGTGCACAGCTGGTCGACCATGGCCGTCAGGACGGTCGGGCCGGTCTCCCGCTCCCGCATCGCGGGTTCTTCGGGCGCGCCGGTGGCGGGATCCTGACCCGTGTTGAAGGTGGGGTAGGGCCAGGCGAGGGGTTCGGCGTCCGTCTGCTCGCGCAGGGCCGGGCCGCGGTGGGCGCCGGAGACGTAGCCCGCCTTGAAGCGTTCGTAGGTGGAGGTGTCGACCTTGAGGTAGCCGAAGCCGGGCAGCGGCGGGAGGTGGAAGGCGTCCACCGTGTCCAGGACGGTGCGTGACTCGTCGGCGGAGAAGGTGCGCAGGCCAAGACGGTAGGAGAGGTAGGTCTCCAGGCCCTTGAGCTTGCCGCCCTCGATGCGCTGACTGGAGAGCAGCAGGTGCACGCCGATGGAACGGCCGATGCGGCCGATGGACAGGAACAGGTCGATGAAGTCCGGCTTGGCGGTGAGGAGCTCACCGAATTCGTCGATGACGACGAACAGGTGCGGCAGGGCCTCCAGCTCGGGCTGCTTCTCGCGCAGTGCGGCGTAGTGGCCGATGTCCGCGACGTTCCCGGCGTCCTTGAGGACCTGCTGGCGGCGCTTGACCTCACCGGCCAGGCTGGTGTGGACGCGTTCGACGAGTCCGGCCTGGTTCTCCAGATTGGTGATGACGCCGGCGACGTGCGGCAGTTCGGTGAAGGGGGCGAAGGTGGCGCCGCCCTTGTAGTCGACCAGGACGAGCGCGAGGTCTTCAGGGGAGTGGGTGGCGGCCAGTGCCAGGACCAGGGTGCGCAGGAGTTCGCTCTTGCCGGAGCCGGTCGCGCCGACGCACAGGCCGTGCGGGCCCATGCCCAGCTCGGAGGACTCCTTGAGGTCCAACAAGACGGGTTCGTGGCGGTCGTTAAGACCGATGGGAACGCGCAGGAAGTCACGTTCGCCGCGCGGCGCCCACAGCCTGCCGAGGTCGAGGGCAGCGGGGTCCTCGATGCCCAGGAGGGTGGGGAAGTCGACGGGACCGGATATGGGAGTGCCCTCGGCCGCGGATTCGGCGGACAGGCGCAGCGGGGCGAGCATGCGGGCCAGCCCCTCGGCACCCGCGAGGCTCACCTCATCCGCGGTGCCCTGCCCGGGCAGCGCGTCGGGGACACGTAGGTCTTCGACACTCACCTGATCGCCGTCGACCGTGATCCGCACGGACACCTGGTCCGGCTCGTGCACCTGCTGCTCCAGCAGGTGCAGCACGGTCACACCCATCCCCGGCAGGTCAACAGCGGTGTCAGGGCGGGGGAGTTCGCCGGCCGTACTCCCGTGGCAGTCACTGACGACGATCAGCCGGTCGTTCATCCGCAGTGCGTTGCGGTCGGACAGGCCGCGGCGCACTTCGGCGGCATAGGAGGAGCGGCGCCGCAGATCCGGGGCGCACTGCCGGGCGAGCTGATCGAGGCTCGGCGCGATGCGCCGGGCGGCGACCGGACCGTCGTCCTGCTGCGCATCGAGGACGTGGGGCAGCCACTTCGCCCACTCCCACTCCTCCAGGCGCCCGCCGGGCACCCCCAGCGCGAGGGCGACATCGTCGGGGGCGTGCGTCACCGCAGTCTGGATCAGCAAGGCACGGGCGATACGCAACACACCGTCCCGCTCGCCGATGATGCTGACATTGCCCGCCCGGTCCAGCGGCGCCATCAGCGGGAAGTCGCTCGCGGTGGTGAACCGGTGCTGCAGCGCCCGCGCCTCGTTCAGCATGAACGGGTCGGGCGGGGTCAGCACGCCACTGCCCTGGTTCTGACCGATCGCAAGACCCTGCACGGGTACGTCGCCCGTGCCGAGCCGCACCCGCAGGAAATCCGCGTCGAGCCGCCGCCGCTCCCACAGCCGCGCGGGGTCACGCACGAGGTCGTACAGCGCGGACGGCGGCGGATTGAGGATCCGCGCCTGACGCCGCAACTCGCGCTCGGCCAAGCCGAGTTCGTCGCGTTGCTCCTCCACGTACTCCAGATAGCGCTCGCGCTGCGTGCGCCGGGTGCGTTGGGCCTTGCCGCGCTGGGACAGGAACAGGGCCACCGCGCCAAGGAGCGCGAAGACCAGGACGATCGCGCCGATGGCGGCGAACTGGCTGTTGCGGATGACGGTCATCATGACGACCGAGCCCATGACGCCGGCCATCGGAAGCAGTGCGGTGGCCGCGTTGCCCATCTTGCCCTCGGGCAGGTTCGGGGGCGGTTCGATGGTGCGCTCGGGGGCTGCCGCCAGGGGCCGGGTGGAGCGGGCCGGGCGGTGTATGAGGTGCCTGGTCATCGCACCCGCACCGCCCGCCCCATCGCCTCGGCGGCCAGTTGGACGGCGGCCTCGCGGGAGCTCTGGCTGAGCATGCCGGTGTGGATGGGGCCTCCTTGGGCCAGATGACGGTCATAGGGGAGCGGCACCACGGCAGCCCCCGACTCCCGCAGATGCGCGGCAGCCGTCTTCAAGTCGAGTGTCGTATCAGGAGAGTTGGCGCTCAGCGCCACGACGGTGGTGGCCAGCGCGGAGTGCGGCAGCTGGGCCAGCCAGTCCAGGACCATGCGGGTGCCATTCACGCCCTCGGCGGTCATCGGAGCGACGACGATACGGGCATGGGCGGTGTCCATCGCGGTACGCGCCACCTCGCCGGGCAGCGACTCGCAGTCGGCCACCGTCACCGCGAAGTAGCGGCGCAGCGCGAGGGTCACGGTGCGGTAAGTCGGTACGTCGAGCGGGGCTCCGACCCGGCCCTGGCCGGCGGGCAGCAACCATCCGCCATCGGTCACTGGCACCAGATAGCCGGTGACGTCGGTGAGTTGCATCTCCGGGCTGAGGATCCGGGCCAGATCGGCGCAGGACCAGCGCACCGACTCCGCACCCAGGCGCACCGGCAGTGTGCCGAGTGCGGCATCGGCCTCCAGGGCCAGGACGGGATCGTGCCGGTAGTGATTGAAGGTCCGGGCGAGGAGGGCGGAGACGGTGGACTTGCCGACGCCGCCGCGGATGGAAGTGACCGCGATGACCCGCCCGGTGGTGACTGGCTGCTGTATCTCGCGAGCGAGGCGGGTCTGCTCGGCGACCTCCTGCCCGGCCGAGGCGGTCAGCTTGCGCAGCGAACGCCCCGTCCGCCGTACGGCGGAGTCTCCGTGTTGTGGGCTGCCCAGGGCACGGGCCAGGCGCGGATCGACGGTGGGGACGGACTCGGGGGTGGGCAGGGGGAGGCGAGGGTCGCGGGGTGCGGGTCGGGCGGCTGCCGCCGGACGGGGCGCTGGAGCTGTGGTTCGCGGTTGCTCCTGCGCCGACTCCGAGGTCGCCGGAGGCGGCGCGGCAGCGGGCTCTGCTGGAGCGGCCCCCAACTCCCGCAGTACGTCACGCTGCCAATCACTGTCCTGCTGAGCCATGCCGCACCCCTAAGCGAAGGTGTCGAGCAGTCGCCCGTACACACCGAACACCCCGATGACCAGCGGCAACAGGGCAATGACTCCCACCGACTCCAGCACGTCACCGGCGCGGCGAAGCCGCACCCGCACATGCTCGGCGGGCTGCACCGCGAGCACCACCAGAGGAACCAGAGCCAGTACGACCAGCAGAGCCAGCGGCCCCCCGGCGGCCGACCGCTCCAACCACACCCGGACAAGACCCACCATGACGACGGCCGCGGCGGCGAACAGCCCGACCACCTCCGCGATGAGCGGATAGGCACGCGCCCGCAACCCAAGCACCACGGCGGTGACGGCGGCCACCAGGACGGTCCATACCGAGGGCGCACGCAACACCATCACCCCGGCCGCCGCGGCAGAGAAGGCCAACACGAGGGTGGCAAGGGCCAGTCCACGATGCGTGGCGGTCAGCGCCGTACCCACCTGATAGCGGCTCACCGAAGTCCCGCCGGTACGCCGGTCATCGAGCCCCGACAACCCCGACGCCATCAAGGCAACCCGCGGCAGCACACCGAGCACCACGACCGACACGACAGCGAGCAACGCACCCATGCGGGCCTGCTCGACCTCGGTCCGAGCACCGTCCTGCAGCGCGAAGGCCGCTTCCCACAGAACCAGACACCCCAGAGCGGCCGCGGCCCCGATCAGGGCACCTCGCCCCATTGGCGAGAACCACCCCAGAAGCAACAGCACGAGTACGACGTTGAGGACGACGCCCGCCAGCAGCACCGGGCTTCCCCAGGCATGCGCATCGCCCAACGTCCACGCGCCGAGCACCCCCAGGGCACCCGCGGACACGATCAACGTGGTGGCAAGTCCCGGTTGCTTGCGCCACCCCAGCAGAACCCCGGCAAGGCCTGTCACCACGGCGACGGCCACCAGCGCGTTGCCCGCCGCCGCCAACTCGAGCTCACCGGCGGCCAGTACCCCCGCCACGACCACCCAGAACACGGTGGCCAACCCGGCGACGATCCGCCGAGCCGCGGGCCGCCACCGCCAGGCCCGCACATCCAGATCATCGGCGGCTTCATCGGTGACGTCATGCACCACGGGCGCGGACGGCGCATCCTCTACGCGCACCAGCCGCAGCACGGCACCGTCGGCGACACCGGCCGTCTCCAGGGTGCTGTCGTGCGCCAGCGCCGAACCGTCTGCGGTGACGAGGTGGCGCAACATAGGCCGTACCCCGGCCTGATCGTCGAGCAACCGCAACACTTCCGGAAGCAACAGCCCGACAGGCTCCTGGGAGGGAAGTACGAGATCGACCCGCCGCTGCTCTCCCACCAGAGTGACCCGGCTCAAGGCCGTACGACTCGTACCGCTCGTGCGGCTCAACGGCCCCGCAGATATCACGCGTTCGAACCTATCATCGAGAAGAAGGGGTGATGGAGGGAGAGGGGGACGGCGTGGACGGGGAGGACGAAGGCACGGAGGAGCTGTAGGGGCTCTTCCCGATGAGCCGATTCGAAATGAACGACCACCCCACACACCCGGCACACAACACCGCCGCGATCACCACCCCGGCGAATACCTTTCCCAACCGCTCATCCACCGTGCGCCGTTGCCGCTGCGCACCGAACAACAACGCATCACGCAGCCGTCGGCGTCGAACCGACACCGACTCCAGCAACTGACTGTCGTAGTCCTGGGCTGCCACAGTCTTCCACTTCTATTTCTCGAGTTGGCAGTGCGCGTGCGCTGTGGGCATCTTGGCCAAGTCCTTTTTGGCCCGCCGAACTGAGCTCAACTGCGGCTCTGTCAGCGGGGAATCCATGACGAAGACGCTTACGGTCAACCGGCGTCACGTGGGGAACTCGCCCAACCAGCCGCGCTGCAGTAGATGCTTCGGCAAGTACTCCGACTCGACGTCAATCGGAATTTCCCCATCGTAGGCGAGGCAAGCGATAGCCAGTGGCCCCAAGGCGACGCTTCCATCAATGTCCGCTTCCCGATCCTCGTTCAGCGTCCAGTAAGTCTTGTGCAGTTTCAAGGCTTCCAGTAGGGCGGGACTGAATCCCTCCTCATTCTTGCGTACGAAGTGGTAGAAGAGGTTGATCGGTGGGTAGAGCAGGCCATCCAGGAGGTCCCGCGGGGCGATTCGCGCGACGGCGGGATCCGATGCCTGGAACGTAGCGGTGAGCTTCTCCACCAACCCAGGCCGACGCAGCCAGTACGTCTGCAAGGTGTCTACCCAGTGATAGATGTACTCGTCATACTTTCCCTCGGGTGCACGCAACCGCTCCAAGGGGATCTCGCACAGCTGCGTCATTCGCGGCTGATCACGGCAGATGACGGCCAGCCAGAACGCCGTCAGCCAGTTTCCCGCATCAGCAGTTGGCAGCAGGCCCACGGCTGGAAGCGTCCGCATCTTCCGATTGATGCGGCACTCGACGGAGCCCTCGCCCGGCGCCGTCACGGCGAACAGGGCTGATCCCAGTTGCATCGCATTGACCGTGGCCTCCCATGTCTCCAACGCCGCCGCTCGGGGATCGACGACACAGCGAGCGCGCAACACCAGAAGCCCGGTGTCGAAATGTGAGTCGATCAAGCTCGCGGAACCGGCGGAGTCCGCAAGGTGATCGATGCCGTTCACCAAGTGTGCGCTGAGGCGCTCCGCCAACTGCTCGGCGTCAGGTCCTGCCGACAGGTCATGCCGGGCCATGTGTTCGGTCACGGAAGGGTTCCCTTGCTGATATCGAAGTACCGATATTGGAGGCCAGTGTACGTCCCTGCGTTCTTCTCCCCCTTGACGACGACATATTCTAGCTTCTCGGCGGCTATGGCTTTTTCGATGGCGGCCACGACCTCGACTTCCCCGCGTTTCTTCATGAGTCGGAAGATGTCGAAGAAGTATTCCCTGCTCCCCTGAGAAACCCTTCCTCCGTTGTCCGGGAGATCGCGGTGGCCAAGTTGCGTACCAGTATTACTCTTGGCCTCGACGACAACTACTCGACCATCCTCGTGTACCCACACCTGATCAAACTGATCATTGCCATTCTTCGGCCCGAGGAGAGCCTGCTCTTCGAAGTCCGGATAACGCTCGGCGATAAAGTGATGCCGGGCGGCCTGCTCACCAAATTGCTCGGCCAAGTCCCTCATCTGAGTATGAGATTCCTTGTACGCCCCCTTGGCTTCCCCCCAGAGCGCTTCTGACTCGACTGTGCCGTTTGCCTCGTGGGCCTTTCCGGTCTCTTCCTTCCACTTTTCCGCGAGGTTGTCCCACTGGATGGCGTGATGGCGAGCCCCAGCAGCTCCGTCGAGAATATTGAGCCTGGGCTTGCTCGTGACGGTTTCTGGGCCATCTGAGATGTAATCGGGGTCGAGGTAATAGGGTTTGGGGGGATCTGGTACGTCCTTGGAGCGGATCAATGGGCCATCATCCGAAAGCCGGGTCAGCTGAGGCGGAGTGAACCCGCTCTCGTCCGTGAGTTCCAGGCCCTTTCGGTTGCCGAGGTGTTCGCCGCCCTTGTAGTACTTTTCGAAGTATCCCGGTTCGTGGTTGGCCCGGTAGACCTGGATTTCCTCGATCTGCTCCCGAGTGAGGGATCTTCGAGGCCCGTAAGGGTTGGGGCCCTCCCGCATGAAACTGGGGCGTTCGGCCTGGCTGGGTTGCCTCGGGACGTCGCCGTCAGGTCCGGCCGGGCTGTTGCCGGCTGCGTTGTCGCCCGCTGAATCCAGATTGTCCAGGCCGTCGCCGCCCGCCGCACCGGAGTGCGGCACGGAGCCGCGCCCCGGACCACCGGGTGCGTCGTGGCCCGTGGAGCTGCTCGGCCCGTGCCCGTCGCCGCTCCGGGCCCCGGCCGACCCTCCAACCTCGTTGTGCCCGTTGCCTCGTGGGGAACCTGCCTCGCCTCTGCCGGCCGGGGGCTCGTGGCTGGCCTGCGGCGGAAGGTTTTCGCCCGTGTGGGTACTGGTTTCGGGCGCCCGATCTCCGGCGCCGACCAGCGCAGGCTCGCGCTGGGAGGGTGCTGGCTCTGGACGTGTCCGGTCGGCGGCGGACAGCTCGTTCGGGGCGGTGTCCCTGATGGGGTTGCCCTCCGCGTCGACGCGGATGAACTTGCCGTCCTCGACGCGGACCCTGGACCCGTCGAACTCGAGGTCGGTGTGTACGCGCTGCAGTTCGGGCGCCGCGTCCGTGCCGGTACGGACGCGGCCGGTGAGTTCGGCGACGCTGGGCAGCTTGCTGAAGGCCTTGCCGCCCACCGTGAGCCCGGCGGAGAGCGGGTCGGCGTAGGTGCCGATCTTCGCTGCGACGCCGGCGGCCTTGGAGGCTGCCCCGGCCTTGCCGCCCTTGGCAACGGCCCCCAGGGGTCCGACGCCCAGCGTGAGGATGTTGAAGGTGGCGGTGCCTGCGGCCTGGACCGGGTGCTCTTCCCATTGATCCCAGGCGACGATGCTCTTGGCGAACTCACGTGCGGCCGTCTTCTGCCGCTTCTCGTCAGCGCTCTCTTCGTCCGGGCCGATCGTGTGGTCCAGGACCCAGTCGTAGGGAGTCAGGGTGTACTGACCGATACCGCCGAGGACATCGCCGAGACCGCTCCAGGCCTCCTTGGCCGAGCCCCCGATGCCGAACAGGTGGCCCAGGCCCTCGAGGGTGCCTCCGGCACCGTCGACGATGAAGCCGTCCCAGACGTAGTGCTTGATGTGCCGGTGAATCTCCCACGCGTGGATGGATTCGCTCATCCGGCTGCCCCAGGGCGTGTCCTTGGTGTGTTTGAGGACCTCGGCGTCATAGCCGTACATCACGGTCTTCTTCGTCGCCTTGTGACTGCCGTCGTCCTCAATGAACTTCGGGCCGCCCACAATCGCCGAGATCTTGGTCGCGGCCCGACGCTCGGCGTCCTCGAAGGCGGTCTTGGTGGCGACAACGCTGTCCGTCAGTTCGTTGTTACGGGCGATCTTCTTGTCGTCGTACGACCAGTCGTCGTCGCCCTCGATGCTGGCGCGGAACGTCACCGCATCGGCCTTCAGTGTCTCCAGGCGCTCGGCCAGCGGTCGCGCCTCGCCGGAGAAGGTGTCCAGAGCGTCGGCCACCGTCTCCAGATCCGCGGCGAAGGTGTCGGCCCTGTCCATCACCGGACGAGTGCTGGCGAACAGATCGTCCGCCTCCGGCGCGGTGTAGTACGCCCCCAGCATCTGGAACCGGGAGTGCACATCGGCCCCGCCGTTGCGGATCCCGATGGCATCGCTGCGCAGCGCGGAGACGTCCTTGTCCAGCTGCTCGAAGTTACCGGTGAACTGCGGTATACCTCCCGGCTCGATCACCGTCACTTGTCGGCGCCCTTCTTACGGGCAGCTGCGAGAATGGCCTCCATGTCCGGGGCCTTCTCCGCATTGCGCTGTGCGGTCGCGGCTTGCTCCAGGTCTCCGGCCACGTAGTGATTGGTCGCCTCGATCGCTCCGTTCACCGACTTCGCGGCCCGAGCGCCGGGGAAGAGCGCATCGCCCGCGCTCTTGTCCACGAACAGCGCCAGAGCCATTCCGATCGGACCGACGGGCGCGTCCCCGCAGTACCCCGAGCTGATGGTGCCGGCCGAAGTGGCCGCACTTTCGGCGTCGGTCCCGTACGCCTTGACGTTCTTGGCCACGTCGTCCATCGCGAGCCCCACCAACGACGTCACCGAATCCACCCCGGACGGTGAAATGTCCCACGCAGGCATGCCAAACCCCCTACTGATCCCCGTAATTCAGCCCGGCTGCTTTGTGCTGTCGGTCAGCCGATGTTGTCGACGGCGGCGCGTGCCCGCGCGAGCGTCGACTGTGCGGTGCCGTCGTTCTGTTCCAGCGTGGTGCGCACGAGGCGGATGATCTCCCGTACCTCGTTGGCCGCCTTGTTCCAGCGCACTTCCTTGCCGTGGTAGTCGTCTGAGACGCCGTCGGCCTGGTAGTCGGCCATCGCGGCCTTCACCGCGCGGTCACGGTCGCCGAGCACCCGCTCCAGCTGACCGATGATGATCTGCAGGCCGCCCTGTACGTCGGCCGAGGCGCCGGTGTCGTAGGAACGGCGGTCCTGGGTTCCAGCCATGGCGAAGTTCCCCCTGTGTGCGAATGTGTGCGAAGTGTTTGGGCGTGCGAGCAGGCTGACTCGGCGGACTCAGGCGGAGAAGCGGGCGCCGTCGAAGTTGGCCGCGCCCATGTTCTGGTGGGCGTTGTCGGACTGTTCCTGGTCACCGGAGCCGAACGCGGTGTCCATGCCCGCCTGTCCGCCCAGGATCGAGGACAGGGCCCCGTTCAGGTCCGAAGTGATCTCGTCCGCCCGCAGCTTGAATGAGTCGAAGGTCGCCTTGCCCGCGCCGTTGAACTTGCCTTCCAGCGGCTCGGCCGCCTGGACCAGCAGGTTGATCAGCGTCCCGAGATCGTCGCTGGACCCCACGGTGTTCTTCCCCAGCACCGCGAGAGTCGTGTCTCCCATGTCGAACTTCATGAGTCCACCCCCGTGTATCCCCGATTGTGTGGTGCGTCGTGGGTGGTTCTGCCGTCACGGCATGCACACGCACCACTCACGCCCCGTATTCTATCGAACATCCTGTCCCATAAGAGGCTGTGGGCGCGACGCATTTGGGGACGGGACAGCGTGATCCGCGCCATGGCGTATGCCGCGACCTGGGCCGCCCCAGAACACCGACGGGCCGCCTCAGACCCCTCAGAACACCGAAAGCCCCGTCAACGTAGTGAACCGGTCCAGCGCCGCCACCCCCGAAACCGAGTTGCCCCGTTCGTCCAGGCCCGGGCTCCAGACGCAGAGCGTGCAGTGGCCGGGGACGACGGCGATGATGCCGCCGCCTACGCCGCTCTTGCCCGGTAGGCCCACGCGGTAGGCGAATTCGCCCGCCGCGTCGTACGTCCCGCAGGTCAGCATGATCGCGTTGACCTGTTTGGACTGGCTGTTGCTCAGCAGGCGGGTGCCGTCGGTGCGGATGCCGTGGCGGGCCAGGAAGCCGGTGGCCAGGGCCAGGTCGGCGCAGGACGCCTCGACCGAGCACTGGCGGAAGTACTGGTTGAGCAGGGTCGGGACCGGGTTGTCGATGTTCCCGTAGGCCGCCATGAAGTGGCCGAGCGCGGCGTTGCGGTCCCCGTGGGCTGATTCGGACGCGGCGACGGCTTCGTTGATGGCGAGCTTGTCGTTGCCGCTCTCCGCGCGCAGGAAGTCGAGGAGGGTGTTCGCCGCGTCCCCGGTCTGGGTCTGTAGGCGGTCGGTGACGACGAGCGCGCCCGCGTTGATGAAGGGATTGCGGGGGATGCCGTTCTCGTACTCCAACTGCACGAGCGAGTTGAAGGGGTTGCCGGAGGGCTCGCGGCCCACGTGTTCCCACAGGGCGTCACCCTCGCCCGCCAGGTCGAGCGCGAGAGTGAAGACCTTGGTGATGGACTGCGCGGAGAACGGCTGCCGCCAGTCGCCCACCCCGTACACCGTGCCGTCCGGCTCGGCGACGGCCATGCCGAACCGGCGCGGGTCGCACGCGGCGAGCGCCGGGATGTAGTCGGCGGGCCTGCCGCGTTCCGGCGTCAACTCGATCTCGGCCGCGATGCGGTCCAGGACCGGCTGGAAGGTCAGGGACGACGTCGTCATGATCGCCATTCTGGACTGTCGTGGGCCGGGGCGTTCGGGCGGCGCGAGGGCTCAGGCGCGCCGCGAGCCGGCCAGGACCTCGGGGCGGAGCAGCTCCGCCAGGCGTTCCGCGGGCAACAGGCCCTTGTCCAGGACGAGTTCCGCCACGCCGCGTCCCGTGGCGAGTGCCTCCTTGGCGATGGCGGTGGCCGCCTCGTACCCGATGTGGGGGTTGAGCGCGGTGACGAGGCCGATGGAGTTCTCCACCGCCGCGCGGAGCGAGTCCGTGTTGGCGGTGATCCCGGCGACGCACCGCTCGGCGAGCGTCAGGCAGGCGGCGCGCAGATGCGTGAGGCTCTCGGACAAGGAGTGCAGGATGATCGGCTCGAACGCGTTGAGCTGCAGCTGGCCCGCCTCCGCCGCCATGGTGATCGTGACGTCGTTGCCGATCACCTCGAAGGCGACCTGGTTGACCACCTCGGGGATCACCGGGTTCACCTTGCCCGGCATGATGCTCGAACCGGCCTGCACCGGCGGCAGGTTGATCTCGTTCAGGCCCGCACGCGGCCCGGACGACAGGAGGCGCAGGTCGTTGCAGCTCTTGGAGAGCTTCACCGCGATCCGCTTCAGGACCCCGGACATCTGGACGAACGCCCCGCAGTCCTGGGTCGCCTCGACGAGGTTCGCCGCCGTCACCAGCGGGAGTCCTGTGATGTCCGAGAGGTGGCGGCGCGCCGACTCGGCGTAGCCCGTGGGCGCGTTGAGCCCGGTGCCGATCGCTGTCGCGCCCAGGTTGATCTCGTGGATCAGCTCGACGGCTTCGGCGAGCCGACTGCGGTCCTCGTCGAGCATCACCGCGTACGCGGAGAACTCCTGCCCGAGCGTCATCGGCACGGCGTCCTGCAACTGCGTGCGCCCCATCTTCAGGACGTCGCGGAACTCGACGGCCTTGGCCGCGAAGGCGTCCTGCAGCACGGCCATCGCCTGCAGGAGCTCGCGCACCGCGAAGACCGTGCCGACCTTGACGGCCGTCGGGTAGACGTCGTTCGTCGACTGCCCGAGGTTGACGTCCTCGTTCGGGTGCAGGAACTCGTAGGCGCCCTTGGCGTGGCCGAGCAGCTCAAGGGCGCGGTTGGCGACGACCTCGTTGGCGTTCATGTTCGTCGAGGTGCCGGCACCGCCCTGGATGACGTCCACGACGAACTGGTCGTGCAGCTTGCCGTCGCGGATCTCCCGGCAGGCCTCCACGATGGCCGCCGCCTTACGGGGCTCAAGGAGGCCGAGCTCCTCGTTGGCGAGCGCGGCGGCCTCCTTGACCGCGGCCAGCGCCTTGATGAGGTGCGGGTAGGTGGAGATCGGGGTCCCCGTGATGGGGAAGTTCTCCTTGGCGCGCAGGGAGTGGACACCCCAGTACGCCTCGGCGGGGATGTCACGGTGGCCGAGCAGGTCGTGCTCGCTGCGGACGGTCATGGTGGTGCGTCTTCCTTCTGGGGTGGGGGGAGCGGGGGAGTGGGCGAGCAGGGGGCGCAGGGGGCGGGTGGTGCGTCAGGTGTACGACGCCGACGCCACCGGCTCCAGCGCACGCGCCGGACGGATGGAGCCGACCACCGCCCCGCCCCCGAGCAGCGGCGCATCGCCGAGCCCCGCGAGCGCGGCCGGATCGACCCCGCAGCGCGCGAGCGCCGCCGCGGTGACCGGCAGGCGCGCCCGGTCCGATCCGTCGGAGATCTTCACGGCGATGGCCCGGCCGTCCGGCAGCGCCGCGACCTGTACCCCTTCGAAGCCGTCCTTGGCGAGCAGCCCCGGCACGGCCCGCATCAGGGCGGCGACGTCGCGGCCTGAGCCCGAGGCCATCTCGGCGTGTTCGCGCATCGCGTCGGCCACCCGCGCCTCGGGGGTGCCGGGCGGCGCCGTGGTGATCCGGGCCGCGGCGCGTGCGAGGCCGTGCAGGGAGATGGAGAACAGGGGCGCGCCGCAGCCGTCGACCGTCACATGGGCGAGGGCCTGCCCGGTGAGTTCCTCGACGGTCCCGGCGATCGCCTGCTGGAGCGGATGGGCGGGATCGAGGCAGTCGTCGAGCGACCAGCCGTTCAACCGCGCCGTGTACAGCATCGCCGCATGCTTGCCCGAGCAGTTCTGCGCGAGCCGTGACGGCAGCCGTCCGGCGCGGATCCAGTCCTCCCGTACGACCGGGTCGAAGGGCAGGTCCGCCACATTGCGCAGATCGTCCTCGACGAGCCCGGCCAGCTCCAGGATCTGCCGGGCACCGGCGAGATGCCGCTCCTCGCCGGAGTGGCTCGCCGCGGTCAGCGCGAGCAGTTCGCCGTCGAGCGGGAGCCCGGCCCGCAGCAGCGCCACGGCCTGCACCGGCTTGATCGCCGAGCGCGGGTAGAACGCCGCCTCGATGTCACCGAGCTGCAGCTCCACGCTCCCGTCGGCGGCCAGCACGACCACCGATCCGTAGTGGATGCCCTCGATGACGCCGCCGCGTACGAGACGGGCGACGGGCGCGTGCAGAGGTTCCCGCACCACGGGCGCCTCGGCGAGTGAACTCCCGTACGCAGGAGTCGTGTTGAGGGTGCTCATGCGTCCGCTCCGGACTTCCGTATGGCCGACACCCGGCCGCGTACGCAGTACCACCCGGCCACCAGTGCCGCCGCGATCAGCGGCAGGCACAGCACGGTCGTGCGTCCGGCGCCCCCGTCGGCGTACATCAGGACCAGCACGGAGGCGAGGAAGAAGAGGGTGACGAGCTGGGTCCAGGGCGAGCCGGGCAGGCGGTAGTCCGGGCGCTCGATGGCGCCCTCCTCCGTCTTCCGCCAGAACTGCAGATGGCAGAGCATGATCATGCCCCAGGTGGCGAGGATGCCGAGGGCCGCGAAGTTCAGGACGATCTCGAACGCGTCGGCGGGGACCACGAAGTTGAGTCCGACGCCGAGCACACAGATGCCGCTGGTCAGCAGGATTCCGCCGTACGGGACCTGGCTGCGGCTCATGACCCCGGTGAACCGGGGCGCGGAGCCGGACATCGCCATGGAGCGCAGGATGCGGCCGGTGGAGTAGAGGCCGGAGTTCAGCGACGACATGGCCGCGGTGAGCACCACGAGGTTCATCACGCCGCCGGCCGCCGGGATGCCGATGTTGGAGAGCACGGTGACGAAGGGGCTCTCGCCGGAGGTGTACTTGTTCCAGGGCAGCAGCATGGAGAGCAGCAGCACGGAGCCGACGTAGAAGAGACCGACGCGCCACATGATGGAGTTGATGGCCTTCGGCATGATCTTCTCGGGGTTCTCGGTCTCGCCCGCCGCGACGCCGACCAGCTCGACGGAGGCGTAGGCGAAGACGACGCCCTGGATGATCAGGAGCATCGGCAGCAGGCCGCTCGGGAAGATGCCGCCGTTGTCGGAGATCAGGGACGGGCCCGGGGTGTGGCCGTCCACGGGGTTCTGCGTGACGAGCAGGAAGATCCCGATCAGCATGAAGATCACCAGGGCGCTGACCTTGACGATCGCGAACCAGAACTCCAGCTCCCCGAAGATCTTCACGGAGATGAGGTTGACCGTGAGGACGACGGCGAGCGCGATGAGGGCGATCACCCACTGCGGGATGTCGGAGAACATGCCCCAGTAGTGGGTGTAGGTGGCGACCGCGGTGATATCGGCGATCCCGGTGGTCGCCCAGTTCAGGAAGTACATCCAGCCCGCCGTGTACGCGCCCTTCTCGCCGAGGAACTCCCTGGCGTACGAGACGAAGGCGCCGGACGAGGGCCGGTACAGGACGAGTTCGCCGAGCGCCCGCACGACCAGGAAGGCGAAGGCGCCGCAGACGGCGTACGCGAGGAACAGCGAGGGACCGGCCTCGGCGAGGCGGCCGCCGGCCCCGAGGAAGAGTCCCGTGCCGATCGCGCCGCCGACGGCGATCATGTTGACGTGCCGGGACTTCAGGGACTTGCTGTACCCCGCGTCCCCGGCATCGACGTGACCTGCGGGTTTCCGTATTCGCGACGATTCTCCGAGGGACTGTTCGCTCACGCCTGGTGTCCGCCTTCCGGTGGGGCGTCCGTGCGCTCGGGGCGCACGATCGCGGTGAGGGTCGTCTCGACGCGGTCGAGGTGATGCGCCATGGCCTCGGTCGCGTCGTGCGAGCTGCCGTCGACGAGCGCCTCGACGATCGCGCGGTGCTCGCGGTTGGACTGCTCGCGGCGGTCGCCGAGTTCGTTGAGGAACGCGGACTGGCGGGCCAGCGCGTCCCGGATCTCCTCGATCACGCGGCGGAAGACCGGGTTCTGGGCGGCCTGCGCGACGGCGAGGTGGAAGAGCGTGTCCATGGCCACCCATGCGGTGGTGTCGGTCTCGTGCTCCATCCGCTCCAGGAGGTGGGCGAGGTGGTCGAGGTCCTCGGGTGTACGGCGCGCTGCCGCGTAGCCCGTCATGGGGATCTCGACGTGCCGCCGGACCTCCAGGAGGTCGCTGGCCGCGTAGTCGCCGAAGGTGGGGTCCTCGACGGTCCCGTTCGACAGGACGAAGGTGCCCTTGCCGGTCCGGGAGACGGTGAGGCCCATGGTCTGCAGGGCCCGCAGTGCTTCCCGAAGGACGGGCCTGCTGACCTCCAGGCGACGGCAGAGCTCCGCCTCGGAGGGAAGCTTGTCGCCTATGGCGTAGTCGCCGCGCTCGATGGCGCCGCGCAGATGACCGAGCACCGCTTCCATGGCGCTGACGCGCCGGGGTACCGGGTCACCTGTCTGGCTGTCTGACAGGTTCACGGGGGTGATCCTGCGGGGGGACGGGAGGGGCTGTCAAGGGTCGGGGGGAGGGAGAGACGGGTGGGGGCCTCGGGGGTGGGGGCTCTACGGCCTTGGGTAAGGAGCTGGGCCGGGAGCGGCTGGAATTGGCCGTTGCATGTCAAGAATCATGGAGGTGTGCCTTGTCACCTCAAGGGGCCCATGCCTCAATGAGCAGCGGTCCGGGATGCTGACTGGCCGTCAGTTCGGCTGGCCGTTTCCCGGTGCCGCCCCCCCGCATTCCCCCCACTTGAAGGCAGGACCACATGAGGCATGGCAGTTACTCGATCGGCAGACCGGGCAGATACGGCTTCGGCAGGCCCGACTTCGGCAGATTCGGCTTCGGCAGGCCCGGTTTCGGCAGACTCGGTGCCGGGTCGGCGTTGGGCGTCGGCCTGGTCGCCCTGGGCGCGATGGTGATGGCGCCCGCCGCCACCGCGGTGACCCCGGACACCGCGACCATCTCGTTCGACTGCGGTTCCTGGGGCTCGGGTTCGGCGACGCTCAAGGCCACCCAGGACGGGACCGCCGCGACCATCAGCGTCTCCACGTCGGCGATCAGCGCACCCATCGACATCGGCGCGGGCTCGGTCGCCTCGACGCTCACGCTCACCAAGAACGGCTCGGGCACGGCGACCTTCACCGGCAACTCCAACCCGGCCATTCCCGCGGGCGGCGAGGTCTCCACAGGGCCGCTCGACGGGACCGTCGCCACCGGCGACAGCCTGGAGGGCAAGTCGCTGAACGTCGTGGTCCTCGGGATCAGCGTGACCTGCAACGCCACGTCGGCGCAGGCGCCCGGACCGTTCGTCTTCTGACGTCGGCTCCTGGCGTCGGCTCCTGGCGGTGACCGGCGAGTTCTTCGAGGGGCGGCGGCGCTCAGTCCTGGGCGGCGCCGCCCCTCTCGCCCGTCTCCGCCGCCAGCGGGCGCCAGTACTGGTTCTTGCCCTCGTCCCGTACGACGTACCCCAGATCCTGCAGCGCCCCGCCGAGCTCCCGGACGTCCTCCCCGTCATCGTCATCGCTCTTCAACGCCACCTTCCGTGCCGCGAGGACCGCGTGCGCCTCGGCGGGCAGGCCGGGAGCGCCGGGGATCCAGCGGCGGAAGAGGGACGCGTACGGGTCGGTGTCCCGCCACGGGTAGCCGTGCGCACGGAACGCCTCGGCCAGGGTCGCCGCCGATGCCTTGTGCTCGCCGCGCGTCACCTCGCGTGACGTCTCGTCCAGGACCACCAGGTTCTTGCCGTCCAGGAACACCGCCGAGACGCACTCGCGTCGGACCGTCCGCGTCACGCTGTCCTTCTCGGTCTCCAGCTCCCCGTCGGTGAGCTTCAGCTTCAACGCCTCGTCGATGTCCGCGAAGGCCAGGACCGCCCCGGCCACCAGAGCGACGCCCACCACGACACCGGTCTGCCACGGCTTGTCCAGCGACCCGACGAACGTGATGCCGTCCCGCCAGGGCAGCACCGGCAGGCCAGTCAGCCACCGGGCGAGCGGCGGCAGGGCGAGGCCGATCAGCAGGCCGATGACCGGCATGCCGATGAGCAGGGTCAGCAGGTCCGCGCGCGGGTATCCGAGCACCGTCGTCCGGCCCTTGCGGAGCGAGACGGGGCCGAGGGTCTCTTCGCTGGTCATGCCATCGACGCTAGGCGGGCGGGGGCCGCGGGGGAGCGGCCGAAAGTCGATGGACGGCAGACTTCGGTCGATGCCGCGCCCCTGATCTCCGTCAAGGACCGCCCTCAGGCCACCGGCATCAAGGTCAGATAGGCCAGACCGAGCACCTCGCGGTACCCCCGCAGCCAGGTGTCGCGCTGGCGGTCCGTCTTCTCGCGGGTCTCGGCGGCCAGCGGGTGGTCGGGGTACGTGGCGAGCCACTCCTCCACGTCCGTGCGGTAGCCGGACTCGAACTCCTCCCACTCCTGCGTGCTCGCCGTCTCCACCCACAGCGGGCGGAAGCCCGCCGCGATCGCCGCGTCCACCAGGTCGCCCAGGAAGAGGTGTTCGCCCGCGTGGGCATCCGGCCACATCCCGGCGAGTTCGGCGGGGGCGGGCGTGCGCTGCCAGAAGCCCTCGCCCAGTACGACACGGCCTCCGGGGCTGACCAGGCGGCGCAGTGCGCGCAGGGCCGCGGCGGTGTGGCCGGGCGGCTCCGCGGAGCTGAGCGCGTGGCTGGAGCCCAGGCACAGGACGAGGTCGGCGGGGCCGTGGGTGGTGTCCGTCGCCGACTCCTCGACGAACGAGACCCGCTCGGCCAGGCCGCGCTCCTTGGCGGCGGCGCGGCCCCTGGCCAGGTCGGCGGCCGACAGATCGACGCCCACGCCGGTGGCGTCCGGGGCGGCATCGAGGACGCGGAGCAGCAACTCGCCCCAGCCGCAGCCGATGTCGAGGACGGAGCCGGTGCCCGGCGTGACGCGCTCGACGAGGCGTGCGGCACGTGCCTCGGAGAGCGGGCCGTGGAAGGTGAGGCCGGTGAGGCGGGGCGGCAGGTCCGGGGCGGTGGTCTCGGTCATGGGCGACGACGCTATCCCGTCAACTCGGGCCGCGAAAAGCGACTTTCGCCGCGACGCGCCCGGCCGCGAGGGGGGCGGTCAGGCCCCTTCCGGGCCCGCCTGGTTCTGCTCCTGTTCGCGTACGTTCCTCGCCCGCGAGCCCACTGACACGAGCGCTCCGACGGCCGTGCCCGCCAGGGCCGCAGGCACCATCCAGTTGCGGTTGAAGGAGTGGCCGAGCGCGCTGTCGACGGAGTAGGCGCCGGGGCCCGTGACCGCGAGGGCCGCGGAGACGATGCCGAGGAACGCCGGGTACTCGTAGCCGCCGCCCTGGCTGAAGAAGCCGTTGGGTGCGTGTACCGCGGTCGCCCCGGCCATGGCTCCCGCCGCCGCGGAACCGGCGGCGGGGGTCGCGAGGCCGAGTGCGAGCAGCGTGCCGCCGCCTGCCTCGGCGAGCCCGGCGATGATGGCGTTCGCCTTGCCGGGCGCGAAGCCGATGGACTCCATGAAGGCGCCGGTGCCTTCGATGCCGTGGCCGCCGAACCAGCCGAAGAGCTTCTGGGCGCCGTGGGCGGCGAGGACTCCGCCGGTTGTGACGCGGAGCAGGAGAAGGCCCAGGTCGCGTCGGTCGAAGCAGGAACTGGTCATGGTGCTGACTCCTGGGGCGAGAGGGGGGGGAGGGGAGGGGGGAGAGGCGATTGCATGTGGGTGGGACGGGTGAGTCCGTGTGTTCCGTGTGTGTCGGTGCCGTCCCCCCACCGTCCGTCAGAGCCTCGCCGTGCACCTGGCTCAATCGGCCGTACGGGTGACCCCGCCCGGTGGCGGGGTCGGGCGGCCGGTGTGACCGTGGGCGCATGAGCATCCAGGTAAACCGGCTCTCCGACCCGACGGTCCGGGCCTTCGTCACCGCCGTCAACGCCCACGACCAGGCCGCCTTCCAGGCGGTCCTCACACCCGACGCGGCCATGTCCGACGACGGTTCCGACCGGAACATCGCCGACTGGACCGACCGCGAGATCTTCTCCTCGCACGGCCACATGGACGTGGAGAACGAGTCGGACGGAGGACGCGCGCTGATCGTCACGTTCCGCAACGACACGTGGGGAGAGATGCGGACGAGGTGGCAGTTCACCGTCGACGGCGGGAAGGTCTCCCGGTTCGAGACGGGGCAGGCCTGAGGCAGCAGCGAGGCCCGAGTCAGTACCGCGTCCTGAAGCAGCGGCGCGTGACGCTTTTCGCGCGAGGGCTTGTCTTCGCGTGCGCTTCAACTCCTAGCGTCCATGGGCATGGAGACGACACGTAGGACATTGGGGCGCAGCGGTATCGAGGTCAGCGCGCTCGGACTGGGCTGCTGGGCCATCGGCGGCGAGTGGTCGGGGCCGAACGGGGAGCCGTTCGGCTGGGGTGCGGTCGACGACGAGGAGTCGGTACGGGCGATCCGGCGGGCCGTGGACCTCGGCGTGAACTTCTTCGACACCGCGGACAACTACGGGACCGGGCACAGCGAACGTGTCCTGGGGCGTGCTCTCGGCGCGCGGCGGGACGACGTCGTCATCGCCACGAAGTGGGGCAACCTCTTCGACGAGGAGAGGCGGGCCGCGCTCGGGCGTGCGGACGACTCCGTCGCGTACGCGCGCCGTGCGCTGACCGATTCGCTGAAGCGGCTCGGCACGGATCACGTCGACCTCTACCAGCTGCACATCGGCGACGCGGACCCGGAGCGCGCCGCGCAACTCCGCGACGCCTGCGAGGAGTTCGTGCGGGAAGGGCTCATCCGGGCGTACGGGTGGAGTACGGACGACCCGGCACGGGTGGCGGTCTTCGCCGAGGGGCCGCACTGCGCGGCGGTGCAGCATCGCTGCAATGTGCTCCAGGACGCGCCAAAGATGCTGGCGCTCTGCGAGGAGCTCGGGCTCGCGAGCGTGCTGCGGAGCCCGTTGGCGATGGGGCTGCTCACCGGGAAGTTCAGCGCCGGGCGTGTGCCGGAGGCCGGAGACATCCGCAGCGCGCCGCCCGCCTGGCTGCCGGGCTTCGGAACGGGCGGGGGCGCGGATCCCGAGTGGCTGGCGCGGGTGGACGCCTTGCGGTCCGTGCTGACCGGCGGCGGTCGGAGCCTCACACAGGGGGCGCTCGCCTGGCTCTGGGCGCGGAGCCCGATGGCGGTACCGGTGCCGGGCTTCCGGACCGTGGCGCAGGTCGAGGAGAACGTGGGCGCGATGGAGTACGGGGCTTTGAGTGAGGGGGAGTTGGGGGAGGTCGAGCGCATTCTGAGTGAGGTGCGCGCGGTGGGCGGGGAGTAGTCCGTTCGGAGGGCGATGGCGCGCGGGGAGAGGGGTCGGGCGGGGGCCGGAACCTACCTACCCGGAACCTACTACCGACCCATCTACCTACCGACCCATCTACCTACCGACCCATCTACCTACCTACCCTCCGATCCGCACCGCCGCCCCGCTCACCCGCACCCTCGCGTCCCCTTCCCGCAAGGTCACCGTGAGTACGCCGGGGCGCCCCATGTCCGCGCCCTGGTGAAGGGTGAGTTCCGACTCCGCCGGGACCAGGGACAGTTCACGGGCGTACGCGCCGAACGCCGCCGCCGCGGCGCCCGTGGCGGGGTCCTCCACGACTCCGCCCACCGGGAACGGGTCGCGGGCGTGGAAGGTCAAGTCCGACTCGCGCCAGACCAGTTGGACCGTGGTCAGGTCCAGGCGGTGCATCAGGGTGGCGAGGCGTTCGAAGTCGTACGAGAGGTCGGCGAGGCGTTCGCGGGTCGCGGCGGCCAGGATCAGATGGCGGGCGCCCGCGTAGGCGATACGGGGTGGCAGCGCCGGGTCGAGGTCGGCCGCGGGCCAGTCGAGCGCGGCCAGGGCCTCGGCCAGGTCGGCCGCCGCGACCTCCGTGACGTGCGGTTCGACGCTGGTGAGCGTCGCCCGAAGGGTGCCGTCCACGTCGGTCACGGTCACCGGCACCGTGCCCGCCCGCGTGGAGAAGACGAAGTCGCCCGTACCGCCGCCCCGCTCGGCCAGTGCGACCGCCGCCGCCACCGTCGCGTGCCCGCAGAAGGAGACCTCGGCCTGCGGGCTGAAGTAGCGCACATCGAAGGCGCGGCCCGCATCTTCGGCACCGGCACCGGAGCCCGGGAGCAGGAACGCCGACTCGCTGTACCCCACCTCCGCCGCGATCCCCAGCATCGCCGCATCGTCGAGCCCGGCGGCGTCGAGCACGATCCCGGCGGGGTTGCCGCCCGCCGGGTCGGTCGCGAACGCGGTGTATCGCAGTACGTCAGGAGAGACGGCGGGAGAGGTGGCGTCAGGAGAGCTGGCAGGAGAGGCGGCGTCAGCCGAGTTCGTTGTCATGTCGCAGGGCAACCGTTCCGCGACCCCGGTCATTCCCGCGGCTCCCCAGCGCGGGCCCCCGACCGGCCGTCACGGAGCGGCTGCCCTGCCCCCCTCCCCATTCACAGTGGCAAGTGGCCTTCAGCGGCAGGCAGTCAGCAGTCAGCAGACAGCAGACAGCAGACAGCAGACAGCAGCCGTCAGTGGCAGTTCTTGTAGCCGGGGTTGCTGTTCGTCCAGGAGCAGGAGTCCTTGAGCGAGCCGCTCGGCTTGATGAGGCGGGCCTTGTCGCTGGTGTTGTTCCAGACGTACGAGCCGCGGCCCCAGTAGCGGACGCCGGACGCGTTGGTGCCCTTGCCCGTGCGGACCTTGACGGTCTTGCCGGCGCCGATCTTGTAGCTGCCGAAGGTGTACGTGTAGCCGGTGTTGTCCTTCAGCTTGTAGCCCTTGAGCTGGATCGCCGAGCCGGTGTTGTTGTGGATGTTGACCCACTCCGCGTTCAGCGAGGAGTTGGAGCGGGAGTCCCGGCCCGGGCTGTCGTACTGGATGTACCCGAGGTGCAGTCCACCCTGGTGGCGGGCGGCCGTGGCCGCGGTCGCGGGGGACGTGGCGAGCAGCGAGGCCGAAAGTGCGGCGGCGGCGAGAACGGCCGGGGCGGCGGAACGTATGCGCAAGGTGTGCTCCGAGTGTGCTCTGAATGTGGAGTTCTCGTGGAGGGCTTGCTGAGCATACGGGGTGTGATGCGCGTAATTGACGCGGTGCTTCCTATTCCGTTTGTGAAGATGTGGGCCGACCGTGAGGGCGGGGTCACGGTCGGCCACAGAAAAGAGGCGCCGGACGCCACTGGCGTCCGGCGGCCCCGCCCCTAACCCCGCCCGGCGAACAGCATGCTCAACCCCGCCCGACGAACGGCATGTTCGTCGCAAGCACCGTCGCGAACTGCACGTTCGCCTCCAGCGGCAGCTCCGCCATATGGCGCACCGTCCGTGCCACGTCCGACACGTCCATCACCGGCTCGGGCGCCAACTCGCCGTTGGCCTGGAGGATTCCGTCCCGCATCCGCTCGGTCATGTCGGTCGCCGCGTTGCCGATGTCGATCTGGCCGCAGGCGATCCGGTAGGGGCGGCCGTCCAGGGAGAGGGATTTCGTCAGGCCGGTCAGCGCGTGCTTCGTCGCCGTGTACGCGACGGAGTGCGGGCGCGGGACATGCGCGGAGATGGAGCCGTTGTTGATGATCCGGCCGCCCTGCGGGTCCTGCCCCTTCATCTGCCGGAAGGCCGCCTGCGCGCACAGGAACGCGCCGTGGAGGTTCGTGTCGACGACGTGCCGCCACGCGTCGTACTCCAGCTCGTCGACCGGGACGCCGCCGGGGCCGAACGTACCGGCGTTGTTGAAGAGGAGGTCGAGACGGCCGTAGCGGTCGTGCACGGCGGCGAAGAGCGCGGCCACGTCCTCGGGCCGCGAGACGTCGGTGCGTACGCACAGTGCGTCGGTCTTGGCCGGGGCGTTCACCTCGGTGGCGTCCTCGGCGTGCGGGACGGGCCGCACCGCGGCGCCCTCCGACACTCCCGCGGCGATCGCCGCCGTCTCCTCCAGGGTCTCCGAGCGGCGCCCCGCGAGTGCCACGGACCATCCGGCCCGCAGCAGTTCCACTGCCACGGACCTGCCGATCCCGGAGCCCGCGCCGGTCACCACCGCGGTCCTTGTCTGCTCGGTCGGGTGCCCAGTTAGCTCTGCGTTCATGGCCCCGCAGCGTACGTGAGGGGTGTCCACGCGGACATCATCCGTCCGCCATGCAGGTGTTGTGTACGCGACAGTCGCGCGTCGTCCCCCACCACTTGCATGCCCAGGACACCAATCGTCAGGGGAGGGCCATATGACACCCGCAGGCCAGCAGGACACAGCAGAGCTCCGAGCCGCCGCGAGCCACTTGGGCCGCCGGCGCTTCCTCACCGTCACCGGCGCCGCAGCCGCGCTCGCCTTCGCCACCAACCTGCCGACCGCGGGCGCGGCGAGCGCCGCGGAGCTGGACCCGCGGAAGATCGCCGACAACCCGTTCACGCTCGGCGTGGCGTCCGGGGACCCGCTGCCCGGCTCGGTCCTGCTCTGGACCCGCCTCGCCCCGTCCCCGTACGAGCCGGGCAGCGGTCTGCCCGCTCAGCGCGTCACCGTCCAGTGGGAACTCGCCCACGACGCCCGTTTCCGCCGTATCGCCAGACGCGGTTCCGTCATCGCCCACCCCGAGTTCAACCACTCCGTACGCGTCGAGGTGGGCTACCTCGACGCCGGCCGGACCTACTACTTCCGCTTCAGGACGGGGACGTGGACCAGCGAGACGGGCCGGACCCGCACCGCCCCCGCGCTCGGCGGCAAGGTGAGCTCCCTGACGCTCGCCGCGGTCTCCTGCCAGGCGTACCACGACGGTTACTTCACCGCGTACAAACACCTGGCGCAGGACGACGTGGACGTCGTCTTCCACCTCGGCGACTACCTCTACGAGTACGCGGTGAACTCGGTCGGCGGCAACCGCAACTACACCGACCGCACCCTGCCCGCCCTCTACAACCGTGAGACGCAGACCCTTGAGGACTACCGCCTGCGGTACGCCCTCTACAAGTCCGACCCCGATCTGCGCGCCGCGCACGCCGCGCACCCCTTCGTCGTCACCTGGGACGACCACGAGGCCGAGAACAACTACGCGGGCGACCGCGACGAGAACGGCAACCCGCCGGCCGAGTTCCTGGTCCGCCGCGCCGCCGCCTACCGCGCGTACTGGGAGAACCTGCCGCTGCGCAGCCCCCAGCGGCCCAGCGGCCCCGACCTGCAGCTCTACCGCCGGGTGCAGTGGGGCAAGCTCGCGCAGTTCGACGTCCTCGACACCCGCCAGTACCGCTCCGACCAGGCCTACGGCGACGGCTCCCACGTCCCGGGACCGGAGTCCACGGACCCCAGGCGCACCCTCACCGGCGCCACGCAGGAGCGCTGGCTCATCGAGGGCTGGCGCCGCTCGCGGGCGCTGTGGAACGTCGTGCCGCAGCAGGTCAACTTCTCCGAGCGCAAGCTCGACCTCAACGCGGTGGCGAAGGTCAGCATGGACGCCTGGGACGGCTACACCGCTTCCCGCGACCGCGTCCTGGCGGGCGCGGCGTCGGCCGGGATCGAGAACCTGATGGTGCTCACGGGCGACGTGCACGTCGCGTACGCCTACGACATCAAGGCCGACTTCGCCGACCAGGGCTCCAAGACGGTCGGTACGGAGATCGTCGCCACGTCCATCGCGAGCGGCAAGGACGGCGCAGACAAGCCCGCGAACTGGGACACCTACACCAAGGCCAACCCGCACATGAAGTTCTACAACGGGCGCCGCGGATACGTGACCGTGGACCTCGGCCAGGAGTCCGCGCGCGCCGACTTCAAGACGGTCCCCGCGGTGTCGAAGCCCGGGGCGCCGATCACGACGGCGGCTTCGTTCGTGACGGAGGCGGGGAACCCGGGCCTGAAGCCCGCGTAGTCGGGCGGTTCTGTACGGGTGCGCTCACTCGCCCGGGTAGCGCACCCCGATCCGCTCCCGCACCGCGTCCAGGGTCCGCATCACCGCGAGGGTGCTGTCCAGGGGGACGAGGGGCGACTCGGTGTCGCCCGCGCGCAGGCGGTGCATGACCTCGGCGGCCTCGTGCCTGAGGCTGTCGCGGGGGCCGTCCTCGGGGGCGGCGGTGAACTCCTCGGGCTCGCGGCCGTCGCGGTGCAGCACGAAGCGCTCCGGGAAGAAGAAGCCGTCCGGTACGTCGATGCGGCCCCGCGAACCGGTGACGGAGGCGCCGACGGGGGTGCCCGCGTTGATGGAGCAGTGCAACAGAGCGTGAGCACCGCTCTCCCACGAGAGCAGCATTCCGGTCTGGAGATCAACGCCCTCATCCGAGAGCGTTGCTCTCGCGGTCACTCCCGAGGGCTCCCCGAGCAGCAGGTGCGCGAACGACACCGGGTACACGCCGAGATCGAGCAGCGCGCCGCCGCCCTGCGCCGGGTCCCGCAGACGGTGCGAGGAAGGGAAGGGACCCGCCAGCCCGAAGTCGGCCTGCACCGTCCGCACCTCGCCGATCGCCCCCTCGTCGACCAGCGCCTTCAGCCGCCTGACCAGCGGATGGCAGTACATCCACATGGCCTCCATCAGGAAGAGGCCGCGCCGCCGGGCGAGCGTCACCATCTCCTGCGCCTCGCGCGCGTTCAGCGCGAACGCCTTCTCGCAGAGCACCGCGCGCCCCGCGTCCAGGCACAGCCCCGCCGCCGCCCGGTGCGACGCGTGAGGCGTCGCCACGTACACCACGTCGACGTTCTTGTCCTCGGCGAGCGCGCCCCAGTCCCCGTACGCGCGAGGTATCCCGAACCGCTCGGCGAACGCCTTCGCCGACGCGTCGGTGCGCGACGCCACCGCGACGACCTCCGCGTCCGGCATGTCGAGGAGGTTCGCCGTGAACGACGCGGCGATCCCGCCCGTCGCGAGGATGCCCCAACGCACGGGTTCGAGGTTGTCTTTCACCACTGGGGCCCCTGTCCATACCGCGAAAATGGTCTCAACCAGCACAGCTGAGCTGAGAGCATAGGTAATCGCACGCCTAATCGGGAGGGAATCCGCATGCCGGAGCACGGCAGCCGCACCACGAGTGGGTCCAAAGACCCCCTCATACGGCAGTCCCGGACAGCGGAGCCGGGCCCTGCCCCCGTTGTTCCCGCCGCCGGGGCTCTCGCCGCGCAGCGCCGCACCGGCCTGCTCGTCACCCTCGTCCTTGGCGGACTCACCGCGGTCCCGCCGCTCTCCATGGACATGTACCTGCCGGCGCTCCCGGAGGTCACCCGCACGCTGCACACGTCCGCCGCGACCGCCCAGCTGACCCTCACCGCCTGCCTCACCGGCATGGCGCTCGGGCAGCTCGTCGTCGGGCCCATGAGCGACAAGTGGGGGCGGCGCAAACCGCTGCTCATCGGGCTCTTCGTCTACATCTTCGCCACCGCGATCTGCGCGTTCGCGCCCACCGTCGAACTCCTCATCGGCTTCCGCCTGTTGCAGGGCCTCGCGGGCGCCGCAGGCATCGTCATCGCCCGCGCGGTCGTACGCGATCTCTACGACGGCGTGGAGATGGCCCGCTTCTTCTCCACGCTCATGCTGATCTCCGGGGTCGCCCCGGTGGTCGCGCCCCTCATCGGCGGCCAGGTCCTGCGCTTCACCGACTGGCACGGCATCTTCGTCGTCCTCACCGTGATCGGCGTCGCCCTCACAGCGCTGGTCTGGCGGTGTCTCCCCGAGACGCTCGCCCCCGAGAACCGGCACAGCGGCGGCACCGTCGAGGCGCTGCGCACCATGAAGTCGCTCCTCGCCGACCGCGTCTTCACCGGGTACATGATCGCGGGCGGCTTCGCGTTCGCCGCGCTCTTCGCGTACATCTCCGCTTCGCCGTTCGTCATCCAGGAGATCTACGGGGCGTCCCCGCAGACCTTCAGTCTGCTCTTCGGCGTGAACTCCATCGGCCTGATCGCCGTCGGCCAGATCAACGGCAAGATCCTCGTCGGCCGGGTCAGCCTCGACAAGGCGCTCACCTTCGGCCTCGTCGTGATCACCCTCGCGGCGACCGCGCTGCTCCTCATGACGTCGGGTGTCTTCGGGGACGTCGGCCTGTTCCCCGTCGCGGCCGGGCTCTTCGTCCTGATGTCGGCGATGGGCCTCGCGATGCCCAACACCAACGCCCTGGCGCTGATGCGCACCCCGCACGCCGCGGGCTCCGCGTCGGCGCTGCTCGGCACGTCCTCCTTCCTCATCGGCGCGATCGCGTCGCCCCTCGTGGGCATCGCGGGCGAGGCCACGGCCGTCCCGATGGCCGTCGTCCAGCTCGTCTGCGCCCTGGCGGCCATAGGCTGCTTCATGGGACTGTGCCGCCCCTGGCAGCACTCGGCCAGGCCGAACCGGGAGGGGACGGACCACTGACCGCGCCACGCCTGCTGCGCGCCGGGACGCCGGACCGCGCGGGGCTCGACACGGACGAGATGGGCCACCTCGTACGCGAGGTGCGCGCCCTGACGCGCGGCGAGAGACCCTGGTGCTCCGGCGCCGTCGTGCTCGCCGGACGCGGCCCGGTGATCGCCGTCGAGGAGGCGGTGGGCCGTGCGGTGCGCTACGCGGCGTACGACCCCGAGAAGGACGCGGGCGTCGAACTTCCGCCCGCGCAGCAGGTGTTGACCCGCACCGGCACCCCCTTCGACCTGGCATCGCTCACCAAGCTGTTCACGACGGTCGCCGCGATGCAGCAGCTCGAGCGGGGCACGCTCGGCATCGACGCCCTTGTCTCGGCGTACGTCCCCGAGTTCGGCGCGGCTGCCGAGCACGGCATCACGGTGCGCCAGCTGCTCACGCACACCTCCGGCCTCCGGCCCGAACTCCCGCTGTACGACTGCCCGGACGACGCGGCGCGCCTCGCCGCCCTGCGCGCCGAAGCCCCGTCGAGTCCGCCGGGCGAGCACCTCTACTCCGACCTGAACATGCTGCTCCTCCAGCACGTCCTGGAGCGCCTCACACGCCGCCCGCTCGATGTCCTCGTGCGCGAGGGCATCACCCGGCCGCTCGGCATGGCCGCCACCGGCTTCGGGCCGCGCCCCGAAGCGGCCGCCACCGAGGACCAGCGCAGGCCCTGGGCGAAGGCCGATCGGGGGATGCTGCGGGGAGAGGTGCACGACGAGAACGCCTGGGCCCTCGGCGGCGTCGCGGGGCACGCCGGGCTCTTCTCCACCGCGCGTGACCTGGCGGTCTTCTGCCGGGCGCTGCTGTGCGGCGGCTCGTACGGCAAGGCGCGCATCCTCGGCCCCGACTTCGTGGAGCTGATGCTGACGCCGCCGGGGCTTGGTTTCGGCGTCGATCAGGCGTGGTTCATGGGGGAGCTCGCGGGGCGCGGGGCGGCGGGGCATACGGGGTTCACGGGGACGTCGCTGGTGATCGACCCCGTCACGGACACGTTTCTGGTTCTCCTGGCGAATACGGTGCATCCGCGGCGGGGGCCCGCCGACAGTGGGCCTCGGGCACGGGCTGCTTCCCGGTTGGCCCGGGCCGCGGTGCGCTGAGCGCTTCGCAGAGCGCTTCGCCGGGGTGCGGTGATGTGCCCGCGGGCCCGGTGGGGGTTGGGCGCGCCGTTCCCCGCGCCCCTTGCGGGACCCTGGTGGTGGGAAGCCCGCGGGGCGGTGGGGGCTTGGCGCGCCGTTCCTCGCGCCCCTTGCGGGGTCCGGTCGCGTCCCGCGGTGGAGCCGCTTGCCCCGCGCCCCTTTCGGGGCGCTCCTTCACGCACCCTAGAATCACGGGGTGAACGCCCCGATTTCCCCGGCATCTCCTGCCGAGAACCTGCGCAGTGCCCTCGCGGGGCTTCTCGACGGGTTGCCGCCCAAGCAGGCCGTGCAAGCCGTTGAGCGGCTGATCGCCAACTATCGGGGGCGTACCCCGACCGACGCCCCGATTCTGCGTGACCGTGCGGACGTCGCCGCGTATGCCGCGTACCGCATGCCCGCGACCTTCGAGGCCGTGCGTTCCGCGCTCGGGGCCCTCGCCGACGCGGCGCCCGCGGGGTGGGCGCCCGGCAGCCATGTGGACGTCGGTGGTGGGACCGGTGCGGCCACCTGGGCGGTGAGTGCGACCTGGGACGGGGAGCGGCCCGTCACGGTTCTCGACTGGGCCGAGCCCGCGCTGGCCCTGGGGCGTGAACTGGCCGCCGCCAATCCTTGGTTGAAGGCGGCACAGTGGCAGCGCTCTCGTATCGGATCGGCGCTCAGCATCGAGAGCACCGATCTCGTCACGGTGTCGTACGTGCTCGGGGAGCTGACGGAGAGCGACCGCCGCTCGGTCGTGGACGCGGCGGCGGCAGCCTCCGCCCAGGCCGTCGTCATCATCGAGCCCGGCACCCCCGACGGCTACCTGCGCGTCATCGAGGCGCGGGACCGGCTGATCGCCGCCGGGTTCCGTATCGCCGCGCCCTGCCCGCACAGCTCCGCCTGCCCCATCGTGCCCGGCGAGGACTGGTGCCACTTCTCCGCCCGCGTCAGCCGTTCCTCCCTGCACCGGCAGGTCAAGGGCGGCTCACTGCCGTACGAGGACGAGAAGTTCAGTTATGTGGCCGCCGTCCGCTTCGACGCCGAACCGGCGCCGAAGCGTGTCGTACGCAAGCCGCAGATCCGCAAGGGCCAGGTCCTGCTGGACCTGTGCGCGACGGACGAGACGCTGCACCGGGAGACGGTGACCAAGCGCCACGGCCCGCTCTACCGCGCGGCCCGCGACGCGGAGTGGGGTGACGCCTGGCCGCCGCACCAGGAGAGCCAGGGGAGTGGTCAGGGGAGCACCCCCTAGCCGCGCAGCTCCTGCGTGCAGCACTTCACGCTGCCGCCGCCCTTGAGCAGCTCGCTCAGATCCATGCCGACGGGTTCATAACCACGCTCCCGCAGCGGAGCGAAGAGGCCGATCGCGCCCTGCGGAAGCAGCACGTGCAAGCCGTCCGAGACCGCGTTGAGCCCGAGAGCCACCGCCTCCGGCTCCTCGGCGATCAGCGCGTCGGGGAAGAGGCGCCGCAGCACCGCCTGGCTGCCCGGCGAGAACGCGGGCGGGTAGTACATGATGTCGTCCCCCGTGTCTCCCGTGTCTCCCGTGTCGCTGAGCACCGCGAGCGCCGTGTCGAGGTGGTAGTAGCGGGGGTCGACGAGGTCGAGTCCGAGCACCGGGCGGCCGAAGAACTCCTGCGCCTCCCCGTGCGACAGGGGGCTGGCCCGGAAGCCGCGTCCGGCGAGGACGTACGAGGACGTGACGGCGAAGTCGCCCTCGCCCTCGTTCACGTGCGTGGGTTCATGGAGGTCCGTGAAGCCGTGCTCCCGGAACCACTCCAGGTGGGCGAGGGCCTCGGGGCCGCGCTCGGGGTAGGCGAACCGCGCGCCGAGCACGCGGCCCCCGATGACGGTCGCGCCGTTCGCGGCGAAGACCATGTCCGGCAGGTCCGGACGTGGGGTGAGCTCCTCGACGGTGTGGCCGAGCGAGCGGTAGCGGTCACGCAGGTCCTCCCACTGGGCGACGGCCAGGGGCACGTCGACCGGCTTCGAGGGGTCCATCCATGGGTTGATGGAGTACGTGACCTTGAAGTGTGCCGGTGAGCACATCAGATAGCGCCGGGGTGTGGCGCGACGAGGAAATCGAATCAACGAGGGCTCCTCACGTACCGCGGTGGTCAGTTCCTGCCCATAGCGGGTCAGTTGTGCCCATGGTGCGGTCTGAGGAGCCCTCGCGCTGTGATCTGAACGGGTGGTTCGACGAGTGGTCCACCCGGGGCCGCGGATGGTTAAGACGCCATCCACGTCCCGGCCTCATGACTCGTCGCGCGCCGAGCGGCCTTCCCGCAGTTTGCGCAACAGCTCACGCTTCTGCGCCTGCGGGCTGAGCCCGCCGCCGACCTGGCCGCCCCGGCCCCCGCCGCGCAGCGCCTTGCGGGAGAGGGTGGTGCGTGTACCGCCCACGCCCAGCATGTTTCCTGCTCCGCCTCGCGTCATGTGTGTACCTCCGGATCGAGAACTTCGAGAACTTCGAGAACTTCGAGAACTTCTAGGGCTTTCGAGAACTCCGAAAACCTCCCACGAGACGTCTCGTCTCGCTTCTTCGACTACTTTGAGCGAGACGGTGCGTCTTGTCAAGCATTAATGAGACGGTACGTCTCGGCTCGTTCGCTGCTACATTCGACGGCATGACCACGAAATCCGCCCCTGACTCCAAGCGCCGCAGCGAACGCTCGCGCCGCGCGATCTATGACGCCGCCCTCGACCTGGTCTCCGAGGTCGGCTTCAGCAAGCTCACGATCGAGGCGATCGCCTCCCGTGCGGGCGTGGGCAAGCAGACGATCTACCGCTGGTGGCCGTCGAAGGGTGCCGTCCTGCTCGACGCCTTCCTGGACCTCGGCCAGCAGGCCAGTGCGGAGGCGAGCACCGAGGCGGGCCGCGAGCTGGAGCACGAGATTCCGGACTCGGGGGACCTCGAGGCCGACCTCAAGTACGTCGTGCGGGCCACCATCGACGAGCTCAAGAACCCCAAGTACGACGTGCCGTACCGCGCACTCGCCGCCGAGGGCATGCTCAACGACGAGATCGGCACCGAGTACGTGGAGAAGTTCCTCGAACCCTCGCTCCAGCTCTACGTGAAGCGCCTGCGGATCGCCCAGGACGCGGGCCAGGTCGCGCCCGAGGTGGACCCCCGCATCGCCCTGGAACTGTGGACGGGCCCGCTCGCCCAGCGCTGGCTGCAGCGAACGGGGCCGCTCACGCACGAGTACGGCGACAAGCTCGTCGAGTACGCGCTCTACGGAATCGCGCCCCGCTGATCACATCGGGTTCACCGGCCACCGCTCCCGCGAGCCCGCGGCGCTCACGCCCTTCGTGCCCTTCGTGCCGTTCGCCGGCGTCCGCGCGAGCAGCCCCGGCGCGTCCGTGATCACGCCGTTGCAGCCCAGCCGCAGGGCCCGGTCGCGCTGGCCCGGAGTGGTCACCGTGTGCGCCCACACCCGGGGGACCCCGGAGTTGACCGCGCGCAGGAGGTCGATGTCCCGCGCCTTGTGATCCACGTCCAGTACGTCCACGTACCCGGCCCACCGCTCGGGCCGGTCCGTGCGCATCTGCGTCCTGGAGCGCCACACCTGCGCGAGCAGGCCCATCCGGTGCGCGCGCAGGGCGACGCCGGGATCGTTGGAGTTCACGAACACCGAGCGGGTCAGGCCCCGTGCGCGGATCAGCTTGCCGAGCGACCGCAGGCCGCGCGGATCCTTCGCCTCCAGCATCAGCACGATCCGGCCGCCGAAGCGGTCGAGGATCTCGGCGACCGTCGGTGGCCGCTCGGAACGCCAACTGCCGGGCAGGCCCGGGCCGGGGCGCAGTCTGACCTTCTTCCACTGGCGCAGGGTGAGCGCGCTCACCGGCCCCCTCGACGTCGTCGTACGGTCCAGGGTCGCGTCGTGCATGGCCACGAGCGTGCCGTCGCGCAGTATCCGCGTATCGGCGTCGATGACCTGGGCCGTGCCGCGTTCGTACGCCGCCACCAGGCCGGACATGCTGTTCTCCGGCACCTCCAGGGCGCCGCCGCGGTGTGCGGTGTAGGTGACGTGGGGGAGTGCTTCCACCGTCAGGGGGCCGCCGCCCCATTCGAGCGGGGCGAGGGGGCCCGCGGGTGCGGCTGGCGCGGCTGGTACGGCGAGGGTCAGTGTGGTGAGGCTCACGAGCCCCGATAGTCCGGTGAGGACAGTCCTGGTGACCATGCCGAACACGGTAGGGGGGTATGTCACCGGTTGGTACGCAATGACGCGCGATGTCACCCTGCGCCTTGCATCACCCCAGCTACCCCGGATGTGGGCTCTGGCCCCCCGAGGAGCAGGATGGTGCGACCATGGGACATGCTTCTCGGCACACATGCGAGGTGAGGGGATAGATGGGCGCGGAGTTCGGTCGCCGTTCCGGCGGGCAGAGCAGGATTTCCCAGTGGCTTCGACGACGTCCCCAGCCCAAGGACACGGCGGGTGACGAGGCGGACCGCGAGGCCCTCCTGGTCGCCGCGGCGGCGGCGGGTCTGCCGCTCTCACCGGCCGCGCACCCTTCCGCGTACCGATGTTCCTGTGACCGCATAGGCTGTCCGACCCCCGCCAGGCACCCCATCTCCTTCGCCTGGCAGACGCAGTCCACGACCGACCGCGGGCAGATCGAGCGCTGGGCCAGGCATCAGCCCCAGGCCAACTTCATCACCGCGACGGGCATGGTCCACGACGTCCTCGACGTGCCGCTCGCCGCCGGGCGCGAGGCCCTCGCCAGGCTGCTGGCCGACGGCATCGAGGTGGGCCCTGTCGCCGAGTCCGAGGGCCCCATGGACGACGGGCGGATGCTGTTCTTCACGCTCACCCGTGGCACCCCGGAGGACGAGGACGAGTGGTGGCCCTGTGAGCTCGACTGCCACCCCGAGACGACGAACGAACACCCCGGTCTGCGCTGGCACTGCCGCGGTTCGTACGTCCTCGTGCCGCCCGCGCGGCTGCCCGGCGATCTGGCCGTCAGCTGGATCCGCGGCCCCGAGCACGCGCTCCCGGACCCGCTGACGCTCCTGGAGACGCTCACCGACGAATGCGCCCGCGTCGCGGGCGAGCCCCAGCACGACGACATCGCCGCCTGGCCGTCCAGAGGCTGACGCCCGGCCGCGGGGGCCGCTCCTACTCGCCCCGCGCGCCCGTCAGACCCTGGATGCGGCTCAGGAACGACACCTTGCCCGATCCCGCCGGGTCGATGACGACCTGGTTGGAGACGCGCTCCAGCGTCACCGACTGCTTGACGTCGCCCTTGAGGAGCGGCTTCACCTCGGGATCCACGGTGAGGTTCACGCCCTTCGCGGCGGTCTGCTTCTCGTAGTGGTGCGTCGAGAAGAAGACCATCGCGCCGCCGTCCTGGGTGCGCAGGCCCACCGGAGCGAACGTTCCGTCGTTGCGCGGCTCGTCGATGTACTGGATGGCCATGCCGCGGCGCTTGGTGTTCTTGTCGCGGGCCGCCTTCCACAGCGACGTGTGGTCGCCCGGCGCGAACGCGTCGCCGCCCGACTTCAGATACGTCGTGTACTGCTCGCCGAGGTTCTTCGGCGCCACCGCCAGGGCCTTCGAGTTCAGCTCGACCGGCTCCGCCCAGCCGTCCTTGTCCTTCTTCAGCTCGGGCATCTTGTCGGGGGACACCAGGTTCAGGTAGGACGCCTCCCACAGCTGGTCCTTGCTGCCCTTGGTGAAGACGAGCAGCCAGCGCAGGTCGCCCCTGCGGTTGGACTTCGTGTCCGCGACGAACCACCGTGGCCAGCCGGCCTTCTTGGGGATCGAGAACTTCGGATCCGTCAGCTCTAGCGGAACTTGGTTGGGGCTGCCGCCCGGACTCCGCGCACCCTTCGACTTCAGGCCCGCCTGGTTGATGGCGCTCAGGGGGCCCGTGACCCGGGCCGCGTCCAGGGCCGGGTCGTACGCCTTCTCGGCCTTGTTGTACGCGGTGAGGAAGTCTTTCAGCGCGCGGTCGGCCTCAGCCTTCGTCGCCGACGGGATGACCTCCCGCTCCCCGTGCACCGTCACGCACCCGCTCGCCGTCACCGTCAGTACGGTCACCGTCGACGCCACCATCGCGTACCGGACCGGCCGTTGTCGCCGTCCGCCCCGCATCGGAGTGCGCTGCCTTGGAAGCCTGCTCATGCGTTGCGTTCACCTTCCCCTTCCCGGGCCCGAACCCTACCGGGGCGAAGAAGAACGCGAGCGTCGGGATCAGGTACAGCAGCCACACCGTGACCTGGACAACCGTCGGATCCGGCTGGAAGTTGAAGACGCCCTTCAGGAGCGTGCCGTACCAGCTGTCCGGCGGAATCGTCGCGCTGATGTCGAACGCCTTGTTCCGCAGGCCGCCGATGAACTCCGCCTCCTGCAGGTCGTGGACGCCGTACGCGAGGACGCCCGCCGCCACGATCACCAGCATGGCGCCGGTCCAGGTGAAGAACTTGGCCAGATTGATGCGGACCGTGCCCTTGTAGAACAGCCAGCCGAGCGCGATCGCGGTGAGCAGGCCCAGGAGCACGCCGATCAGCGGACCGTGCGTACCGTCGCCCGAGGCCCGCACCGAGGCCCACACGAACAGCGCGGTCTCCAGGCCCTCACGGCCCACGGCGAGGAACGCGGTGGCGACCAGCGCCCCCGTGCCCATCTGCAGCGCCGCGTCCAGCTTGCCGTGCAGCTCCTTCTTGAGGTGACGGGCCGTACGCCGCATCCAGAAGACCATCCACGTCACGAGCGCGACGGCGACGATCGACAGCGAACCGCCGAGCGCCTCCTGCGCCTCGAACGTCAGCTCCTGCGAACCGAAGGTGAGCCCGCAGCCGAAGCCGAACGCGAGCGCGCACGCGACACCGATGCCGATCCAGATGGGCCGCAGGGCGTCACGCCGCTCCGTCTTCACCAGATACGCGATGAGGATGCAGACGACCAGACTGGCCTCAAGACCCTCGCGCAGCCCGATCAGATAATTACCGAACATGTCCGTCAGATCCCCTCAGCTGAACAGTGCCCGGCCCCACCAGTCGTCCTTGTCGCGGACGCCCGGCGGGATCGCGAAGACCGCTGAACCCACGTGCTGGATGTACTCGTTGAGCGCGTCGGAGCGCGCCAGGTTGCGCTGCACCGGAATGAAGCCCGTACGGACGTCACGCTGGTACGCGAGGAAGAAGAGCCCCGCGTCAAGGCGGCCGAGGCCGTCGGTGCCGTCCGTGAAGGAGTAGCCGCGGCGCAGGATCGTCGCGCCGTCGTTGGTGTCCGGGTGCGCGAGCCGGACGTGCGAGGTCGGTTTCATCGCCTTCAGGAACGGCTCGTCGCGCTCCTTGGCCTTGCCGACCGGGGCGCCTCTGCCCTTGTCGCGGCCGAAGACGTCCTCCTGCTCACCGAGCGAAGTACGGTCCCAGGTCTCGACGTTCATGCGGATGCGGCGCGCGACGAGATACGAGCCGCCGGCCATCCAGCCGGGCCCGTCCTTCTCGCCGACCCACACATGCTTCGCCAGCGCGGAACGGTCATCGCCCGAGACATTGCGGGTGCCGTCCTTGAAGCCGAAGAGATTGCGCGGCGTCTGCGAGCCCGGCGTCGTGGAGGACGTCTTCCCGAAGCCGAGCTGCGACCAGCGCACCGCGACCTTGCCGAAGCCGATGCGGGCGAGGTTGCGGATGGCGTGCACGGCGACCTGCGGGTCGTCCGCGCAGGCCTGCACGCACAGATCGCCGCCGCCGCGGGACCTGTCGAGGTTGTCGCCGGGGAACTTGGGCAGATCGACGAGCGCCTCCGGGCGCCGGTCGTCGAGCCCGAACTTCTCGAAGAGACCTGGCCCGAAGCCGATGGTGAGCGTGAGTCGGGACGGCTTGAGGCCCAGCGCCTCGCCGGTGTCGTCCGGCGGCGCCTCGGTGAGCCCGCCGTAGGCGCCCTCACCGACCTCGTGTCCCGCGGTCATCCGCGCGGCGGCCGCCGTCCAGTCCTTGAGGAGCTGTACGAACTCCTCGCGGTCGTCCGTCTTCACGTCGAACGCGGCGAAGTGCAGCCGGTCCTGGACTGCGGTGGCGATGCCCGCCTGGTGCGTGCCGTGGAAGGCGACCGCGCCGCCCGCCGACGACGCGGGCACGGCCTCGTCCCCGGACCGGGCCACCGCGACGGCGCCCCCGGTGACGGCGGCACCGAGCGCGAGTCCGGCACCGCCCCAGCCCAGGAGCGAACGCCGCGAAGGAGAACTGGAGTTGGCGTCGTCGCGATCCGGCGCGGACGAGCTGTCACTGCTGCTTTCACTGCTGCCGTTACGGCTGTCGCTGTCGCTGTCGCTGTTGCTGCCGCTGCCGCTGCCGCTGTCGCTCGTGGTCTCGGTCATCGGTCCCGTACCCCCTGCCGCTACTTGCTACTTGCTACTTGCTACTTGCTCTTGGCCACGGCGGCGGCCAGCTTCGACAGCGGCTCCGCGAGCGCGTTGACGCCGTCCTGGAGCTCCTTCTGGTCCGCCTTGCCGACCTTGTCGTACGACGTGAACGTGTACGAGTCCTCGCCGCCGCCCTGGCGGTGCTTGCCGAGCAGCTTGTCCAGGGCCGCGAACTGCTTGTCGAGCTCCTTGGTGAGCGCCGGGTCGTTCTCCGACGCGACGGCTTTGAGCAGGCCGTACGCCTTCTGCGCACCCTCGACGTTCGCCTTGAAGTCGACGAGGTCGGTGTGCGAGTAGCGCTCCTCCTCGCCGGTGACCTTGCCGGTGGCGACCTCGTCGAGGAGCTCCTTGGCGCCGTTGGCCATGGAGGTCGGGGTGATCTCCGCCTTGCCGACGCGCTTCTGCCAGTCCTTGAGGTCCTTGTCCAGCTGGGTCGCGAGTTCCTTCTCGCGCCCACCGATCTTCTTGTCCTTCCACAGGGCCCGCTCCAGACGGTGCCAGCCCGTCCAGTCCTTCTCCAGGTCCTGGCCCTCCTCCAGGCCGTCCTCGCGGACGTCGACCTTCGGGTCGATGTCACCGAAGGACTCGGCGACCGGCTCGGTGCGCTCCCAGCCGATGCGGGAGGTGGAGTACGCCTTCTTCGCGGCCTCGACGTCGCCCTCGCGGACGGCGTCGGTGAAGAGCTTCACCTTGGGCAGCGTCGCGTCGGCCTGCTCCTGCGCGTAGGCGCGGTAGTCGGCGACGGCCTTGTCCAGGCGCGGGTCGCGCTTGACGGTCTTGCCGCCGCTGACGGTGACCTTCTGGCGGATGCCGTCGCCCTTCATGCCGGGCTTGCAGGCGATCTCGTACGACCCGGCCTTCACCTCGGCGGTGAGCTTCTGCTTCGTGCCGGGGCCGATGTTCTCGCGCTCGCTGACGATGCGGTCGTCGGGGAAGAGGAGATAGACCTCGGTGACCTTGGAGCCCTTGTTCTCGATGGCGAGTTCGACGTGCCCGGCGGGAAGCTTGGCCGTGGAGACCTCGCACTTGTCGTCGGTGGCGGTCACCTCGACGGTGTTGCCGCCGCCCTTGGCGTCGCTCTTCTCGGTGCAGCCCGTGACGGCGGTGAGCGCCGCCGCTGCGGCGATGGCAGTGGCGACGGGGAGGCGGACGGGGCGCATAGGGGCTCCAAGACGGTTCACGGATGATGCCGACGTGCCGGTGAGGCGGACCTAACTTAACTGACCCTTACCTGGTCGATACCCAGCCGTCCAGTGATTCACCTCTCACCAGGTGGGGGCGCTTACGGGGGCGTCACGACGGGGCGATGGGGGGTTCATGGAGTGGCAAAGGATGGGTCAAGAAGAGTTCCTTTCCCCGGCCCCGACCCTCCTGGTTGTGACCGGGGAAGGCCCCGCGGGGCCCGCCCTCACCCCCGCACCGGCGCCACCAGCGGAGCCCCCGTCCGCGGATGCGGAAACACCTCCACCGGCTGCCGGTAGACCTCGCTCAGAAGCTCCCCGGTGAACACTTCCCCCGGAGGCCCCTCCGCGGCGAGGCCCCCGCCCCGCAACACCGCCACACGATCCGCGTACGCCGCAGCGAGCCCCAGATCATGCAGGACCACCACCACCGCGTCCCCGGCGGCGGCCCGCTCCCGGCAGATCCGCAGGACCAGCTCCTGATGCCGGAGGTCAAGCGCCGCCGTCGGCTCGTCGAGAAGGAGGAGCGGCGCCCGCTGCGCGAGCACCCGCGCGAGGGCGACCCGAGCCCGCTCCCCACCGCTCAGCGCCGAGAAGGGGCGGGCGGCGAACGCGCCGACCTCCGTCGCGGCCATCGCCTCCCTCACCACGCGATCGTCGTCGTCCTGAAGCGCCGTACCGGCCCAGGGCGCCCGCCCCATCCGTACGACATCCTCGACCGCGAAGGGGAAGGAGAGCGCGGCGGACTGCGGCAACACGGCCCTCCGCAGGGCGAGTTCACGGGCGGGCCACTCCGTCGCCGGACGCCCACAGACGCGTACGACCCCCTCATCGGCCGGGAGGTCCGCGGCGAGGGCGGCCAACAGGGTCGATTTCCCGGCCCCGTTCGGCCCGACCAGGGCAAGCACCTCGCCCGCCCGCGCGGTCAGGGACACCCCGGCAAGGACCTCGCGCCCCCCGAGGCGCACCACGAGTTCCGACGCCTCGGCGAGCGCGTCGCCAGGAGAGACGGGCCCCGGCAGCGCACGCCCGCCGCCGGAGGGGAACAGCCGGTGGGCGATCCACCCGATCATGCCCAACCCCCTTGCCTGCGACGGGTCCTGCGCAGCAGCCAGAAGAAGAACGGGCTCCCGAAGAGCGCGGTGAGCACCCCGAGCGGCAGCTCCGCGGGCGCGGCCACCGTCCGCGCGGCGAGATCCGCACCGACCAGGACGACCGCCCCGCCCAGCGCACTGCCCGGCACGAGGAAGCGGTGCCCCGGACCTGCCGCCATCCGCAGCAGATGCGGGACGAGAAGCCCGACGAACGTGATGATCCCGGCGACGGCCACGGCGGCGGCGGCCAGCAGCGCCACCACGAGAACGAGCAGGAGCCGCAGCCGCTCGACGTCGACCCCGAGGTGCCGCGCGGGCCGCTCGCCGAGCGCGAGGAGGTCCAACTTCCGTGCGTACAGCGGCGCCACGGCAAGACCGGCCACCGCGCACGGCAGCACGGCGAGCACCTTCGGCCACGTCGCCTGGGCGAGCGAGCCGAGCTGCCAGAAGGTGATCTGGGTGACCTGCGCGTTGTCCGCGAAGAAGACACAGAGCCCGATCAGCGCCCCCGCGAAGGCGTTCACCGCGATGCCGGTGAGGATGAGCGTGACGACCTCCGTGCGTCCGCCGTTGCGCGAGAGGGCGTACACGAGAAGGACGGTGGCGAGTCCGGCGACGAACGCGCAGACCGTCACGGTCCAGTTCCCGAAGAAGCTCAGGCCGAGCGCGATCGACGCCACCGCGCCGACGGCCGCGCCCGCCGAGATCCCGATGACGCCGGGTTCGGCGAGCGGATTGCCGAACACGCCCTGCATGAGCGCCCCCGCGCAGCCGAGCGACCCCCCGACGAGCAGCGCCAGTGTCACGCGCGGCAGCCGCACGTTCCACAGGACGCTCTCGCCGACCCGGTCGAGCGCGCTCCCGCCGAGTCCGATCCGGTGCCGCACGGAACTGAGGACGTCCCCGAGCGGGATGTCGTACGCCCCGACACCGGCGGAGAGCAGACAGAGGAGAACGAGGGCGGCCGTGAGCCCGATGGCCAGGGAGGCGGCTGCGCCCCGTCGACGGACGCGCGGAGCCGAGGGCTCGACGCCGGTGGCCTCGGCGTCCTCCGCCGCCTTGGTCAGGACGGTCACTTCTTGCTCCCGTACAACTGCTCCACCAGCGACTTCAGGACCTGGTCCGTACGCGGCCCGTAGTTCAGGAGCACTCCGTCGTCGATGGAGACGACGCGGCGGTCGAGCCCGGCCGGGGTCTCGGCGACACCCGGGACCTTGAGAAGCCCGTCCACGCCGTCCACCGATTCCAGCCCCTTGGACATCACGAGGATCGCGTCCGGCGCCGCCTTGGCGAGCGCCTCACTCGTGATCGCCGTGAAGTCCTTCCTCAGGCCCGATGCCTTGCCCGCGTCGACCGCGCCCGCCGTCTCCAGGAGCGAACTCGCGCCGGACTCGCGGCCGCCGAGCAGATAGACGGAGGCGGAGCCGCGCAGGTAGAGGAAGGCGACGCGGGGCTTCTCGGTGCGGGCGGACGCCGGGACGGACTTCCCTGCCTTCGCGATGCGTTCCCGCGTACGGGACTTGAGCTCGTCGCCCGCCTTCTCGACCCCCAGCGTCCTTGCCACCGCGTCGATCCGGGGGCCCACGTCGTCGAGGCCCTTCGCCGCGTCGAACACGACGAGCGGGATGCCCGCGTCACGTATCTGGTCGATGGCCTCGGCGGGTCCCGTCGTGGTGTCCGCGAGGACGACCGTCGGCTTCAGGGAGAGGACGCTCTCCGCCGAGACGTCGTGCGCGCGTGTCACCACCGGCAGCTTCTTCGCCTGCTCGAAGGTCGCGGTGATGTCGCGGGCCACGACGTTCTCGCCGAGCCCGAGCGTGAAGACGATCTCGCTCAGGCTGCCGGTGAGCGGCACGATCCGGTCCGTGTCCTCGACGGTGACCTTCTTGCCGTCGGCCGAGGTGACGGTGGCGGGGAGCGCGGGGTCGGGACGGGACGTCAGCGGCTCGACCCGGTCGGGCGCGGAGGCCGCCGCCTTCGCCTTCGGGGACGTGTCGCCGCCGTCGCCCGACGATGATCCACACCCCGTGAGGGCCAGGGCGAGAACGGCGGTCCACGCGCCGGCGATACGGAGTGAGCGCGGCATACGCACCGAAGTCCACCGTCCTGTTGCTGTTGCTGAGGGAGCTGGGGGTTCCAGCCGGAGTGATCGTAGTTTAGGTTAGCCTTACCTAATTAGCTACACCTGGAGGGGTCCCATGCCGCCGTCAAGACGGGCGCGAGCCATCGCTCGTGCCGGAGCCGTGGCCGTGCTCACCGCACTCGTCGGAGCGCTGCTCCCGGCGGGCGCCGCGCACGCCGAGGACCGCACGGTCCAGGGCGGACGGCTCGACTGGGGCATCAAATCCTCGTTCCAGAGCTACGTCACCGGGCCGATAGCCCAGGGGAGTTCGACCCTGCGGGGCGGCGCCGCCACGGTCGGCGGCAGCCAGTTCCGCTTCCACTCGGCGAAGGGCTCGTACGACCCGGACAGCGGGGCCTTCAGCGCCGGGTTCTGGGGCGGGGTGCGTTTCCTCGGCCACAAGAAGGGCGGCTCGTACGAGCTGGACCTCACCATCAGCCGCCCCACCGTCAGGATCTCCGGCGGCTCCGGCACGCTCTACGCCGACATGGTCAGCAAGGAGAAGGGCACGGGCAAGGTCACGTCCAACGCCCAGGTGCCCCTCGCGACCCTCGGCATGTCCGGCATCAACATGAAGGGCGGCTCCGGGCCGATCGCCCTCGACAACCTCCCCGCGACGCTCACTTCCCAGGGCGCCAAGGCCTTCGCCGGGTACTACGCGGCGGGCACCGAACTGGACCGCGTAAGCCTGTCGACGGACCTCACGGCGAAGTCCGGCCCGGACAAGCAGTCGAAGAAGCCCTCGCCGAAGTCCTCGAAGCCCTCGAAGTCAAAGGAGTCCGAGTCCGGGAAGAAGGCGAAGGCGGGCCGGATCGAGGACGCCGCCGTCGACTGGGGCGTGCGCCGCACCTTCCGGGAGTACGTCACCGGGTCCATCGCCAAGGGCGAATGGAAACTGACCGCCGGGGCCCAGGACGGTGGCGCGCTGTTCCGCTTCCCCCGGGGCGAGGGGACGTACGACAAGAAGAAGCAGGCCCTCGACGCGGACTTCGCGGGCACGGTGCGTTTCACCGGTGAACACGGGCTCGACCTCGCGCTGAGCAAGGTGGCCGTCGAGGTGAAGGACGGCAAGGGCACGCTGTTCGCGGACGTCGACAGCAAGGGAGGAAAGGGCGGCGATGGCAGCAAGGGCGTCGCACTGAAGAAAGCCTCGCTTGTCACCTTCGCGGCCGAGGAACTGAAGCCGGAGGGCGGGCTCGTCTCGCTCACCGAAGTGCCCTCCAAGCTCACGGCCGACGGTGCCAAGGCGTTCGGCGGCATGTACAAGGCGGGCTCCGACATGGACCCGCTCTCGCTCGCCGTCGCCCTCGACGCCGACGCGAAACTGCCCGCGCTGCCGGACCTCGGCTCGTCCGCTAGCCCGACGCCGCAGGCGAAGGCCGGACAGAGGACCGAGCCGAAGACCGAGGACGCCGCCGACTCGTCCGACTCCTCGTCGCCCGCCGTGCCGATCGGCATCGGCGCGGGTGTGGCGGTGCTGCTCGCGGCGGCGGTCACGTTCGGAGTCGTACGCAAGAAGCGTGCGGCGACGGGCGCTCCGGGCACACAGGACGCCCCCGGCTCGGATTCCTGACCCTTCCGCCTCATCTCTTTCTCCCCCCTGTCTCTTTCTCCCCCCCTCTCTTTTCCTCCCCCACCTCTCTCTCCAAGGAGAAGCCTGACCATGGCTGCCACCCGTCGTCCCATAACCCTCGCGGCAGCTGTCGCGACCGCCGTCACGCTGGGCGCGACCGCCCTCACTCTTCCCGCGCTCGCCGCCGACGGCGGTGCCGCCGCCGCGCCGAAACTGGAACTGAAGGACGGCACGCTGGACTGGGGCTTCAAGGAGTCCTTCCGCAACTACGTCACGGGCAGGGCCGCGGGCAAGATCGAGGCCACGGACGGCGCCAAGCAGGCCGCCGGCAACGGGGTGTTCACCTTCACCGGCGGCACGGGTACGTACGACACCGGTACACACGCCACCGACACCGCCTTCAAGGGCAGCGTCCGGTTCTCCTCCACGGCCCACCGCTTCGACATCACGGTCGCGGACGTGAAGGTCCGCACCGAGGGCACGAGCGGCGCCATCCAGGCCGACGTGAGCCTCAACGGCACCGCCCAGAACGACATCGACCTCGCCGAGCTCGACCTGACCGGGATCAAGCCCGGCACGGGCGAGGGCGGCGCGATGACCTTCAAGGACATCCCGGCGACGCTGACGGCGGACGGCGCCAAGGCCTTCAACGGCATGTACAAGGAAGGCGACAAGCTCGACCCGGCCACCCTCTCGGTGAAGGCGGGCGGCGCCCCGACCGAGAAGCCGACCGAGAAGCCGACCGAGACGCCCAAGCCCACGGACAAGCCCACCGAGGCGCCCAAGCCGACCACGACGCCCACCAAGACCTCGAAGCCGAATGCCACGCCCACCGCGACCCGGAAGCCGACGTCCGGCACCGAGAAGACCGCGGGCGAGGTCCACGACGGCTCGCTCGCCTGGGGCGTGAAGAAGACCTTCCGCCGCTACATCGAGTCCGGCGGCGGCGCCACACTTTCCGGCGGCGCCGAGAAGAACGACGACGGCTACGACTTCCCGTACGCCAAGGGCGATGTGGACAGCGACGCGAAGAAGCTGACCGCGTCCTTCGGCGGCGCCGTCCGCTTCCAGTACAAGGCGCACGGCATCGACATGAAGTTCAGCGACATCAAGGTGGCGGCGAACGGCACCAAGGGCACCCTGACCGTGGACGTCACCACGCCCAAGGGCAAGAACAACGACGTGAAGTTCGCGACGCTCGACCTCTCCAAGGCGTCCTACGCGGCGAAGGACGACGTCGTACTCCTTGACAAGGTGCCCGCGATGTTCACGGCGGCGGGCGCGAAGCAGTTCGAGAGCGAGGACGCGCCGTCCGGTTACAAGGCGGGCGAAGCGATCGACCCGGTGACGGTGGCGCTCTCGGTCGCCGACGGCGCGGAGCTGCCCGGCGGCAGCGGTGGCTCGACCGGCGGATCGGCCGACTCCGGTTCCACCGGCGGGGGTTCGTCCGACCTCGGCGGCGGTTCGGTCGGCGGCGGTACGGGGGGCTCGATGGCGTCCACCGGCGCCTCGGTGCCGACGGGCGCACTGCTCGGCACCGCGGGCGCGATCGTCGTCGCGGGCGCGGGTGCGGTCTTCGTGGCCCGGCGCCGCACCTCCTGAGGATGCTTGAATGCCCGGGTGACAGAACTACTTGACGGACTGGACGTCCTGCGAGTCTTCTGCGGGCCCGACGGTCGGCACGGCAACGAGCTGGGTGTCGTGCGCGACGGGGCCCGCGTCCCCGGGCGGGGCGAGCGGCAGGGGATCGCGGCGAAGCTCGGCTTCAGCGAGACGGTGTTCGTCGACGACCCCGAGCGCGGGGTCATCGACATCTACACCCCTACGTCGCGGCTCCCTTTCGCCGGACACCCTTGCGTCGGTACGTCCTGGCTGCTCGATGTCCCTGAACTCGTCACGCCCGCGGGCGTGGTGGAGGCCCGTCAGGACGGGGAGTTCAGTTGGATCGCGGCGCCGGCCGCGTGGGCGCCGGGGCGGACGCTGCGTGCGTACGACAGCCCGGCCGAGGTGGATGCGCTCGCGGTGCCCCCGCTGGGGGAGTGGGTGTACGCCTGGGCGTGGGAGGACGAGGCGGCGGGGCGGGTCCGGGCGCGGGGCTTTCCCGGTCGGGACGACGGCATCCGGGAGGATGAGGCTACGGGGGCGGCGGCGTTGCTGCTCTGCGCCGAGCTGGGCCGGGCGCTGAACATCACGCAGGGGCGTGGGTCGCAGATTCTTGCGGCACCGGGGCCCGGCGGGGTGATCGAGGTGGGAGGACGCGTGCGGCTTGCAGCGGGCTGAGGTCTGCCTCCGGCGGTCATTCCCCCAACCCCGCCCCTTCCCGAAAACCCGCTGGGCACGGGGGCCTTGCCGTTGCCGTCAGCACCGGCTCCGCCGAGTTCGTCCTCGATCGCCGGACAGGCCGGATATTCCAGCCCGCCCCTACGCCGACAGCGGGAACTCGTCGCCCAACTCACGGAACACCCCGGTGTTCAAGGCGAAAGCGCGCTTGCACTCGTCCACGATCCGCTGCCTCTCCAACTCGTCAGGGACCACTTCTCCCAGACCGTCGAGCAGCTCCCGATAACCGCGCTTGAACGCGGCCGGGTTGGAGATCCCCTCGAACACGTAGAACCGCACGCCGTCGCCCTTACGCGCGAAGCCCCACGTCTGCTCCGCCTTGCCGCGGATGATCTGGCCGCCGGAGAGATCGCCGAGGTAGCGGGTGTAGTGATGGGCCACGTAGCCCCCCGGCCACTCCTGGGCGCACTCCGCGACCCGTGCCGCGTACGCGGCGGTCGCGGGCAGTGGCGTGGCGGAAGACTTCCAGCCCGCACCCCGCAGATGCGCGAGGTCCCGCTCGAGCTCCGCGACGCGCAGCAGCTCGGGCTGGATGAACGGACCGGCGATCGGATCGTCCCGCAGCGCCGCGGCGCCCTCCTCCAGGGCGCGATACACGAACCACAGCTGTTCCGTGTAGCGCGCGTACGCGTCGACGCCCAGCTTGCCGCCGAGCAGGTCGCTCATGAACGTCGAGGTCTCCGCCTCCGTGTGCTGCTCGTGCGAGGCGGTGCGGATGACCGTGGAGAACGGATCCATGAGGGACCTCCGAAGCCGAAGATAGCGGGTGAGCCTAAGAGAAGCCGAAGAAATGCCCGAGAAGGGCGGGAACCAGCACGACCACTGCCGATCATCCAAGTTAGGCTTACCTAAGTCAACTGGTTCCCGACGCCCTGTCGGTAAAATCTGTCGGTGAAAAACTACCCGCTCAGAGCTCAGGGAAGCGTAAGGATCTCCGCCCCGCTGTCCGTCACCACGAGCGTCTCCTCGAACTGCGCGGTCCGCTTGCGGTCCTTCGTCACCACGGTCCAGCCGTCGTCCCACATGTCGTAGTCGTACGAGCCGAGGGTCAGCATCGGCTCGATGGTGAACGTCATGCCGGTCTTGATCGTCGTCGTCGCGTGCGGGCTGTCGTAGTGCGGGACGATCAGGCCGGAGTGGAAGGACGTGTTGATGCCGTGGCCGGTGAAGTCGCGTACGACGCCGTAGCCGAAGCGCTTGGCGTACGACTCGATGACGCGGCCGATGATGTTGATCTGGCGGCCGGGCTTGACCGCCTTGATGGCGCGGTCGAGCGACTCGCGCGTCCGCTCCACGAGGAGCGTGGACTCCTCGTCGACGTCCCCGACCAGGTACGTGGCGTTGTTGTCGCCGTGCACACCGCCGATGTAGGCGGTCACGTCGAGGTTGATGATGTCGCCGTCGTTGAGGACGGTGGAGTCCGGGATGCCGTGGCAGATGACCTCGTTGACGGAGGTGCACAGCGACTTCTGGAAGCCGCGGTAGCCGAGTGTGGAGGGGTAGGCGCCGTGGTCGCACATGTACTCGTGGGCCACGCGGTCCAGCTCATCGGTGGTCACCCCGGGCGCGATGTGCTTGGCGGCCTCGGCCATCGCGCGCGCGGCGATACGGCCCGCGGTGCGCATCAACTCGATGGTCTCGGGGGTCTGCACCTCTGGCCCCGTGTACGGGGTGGGCGCGGGTTTCCCCACGTACTCCGGGCGCCGGATGTTTCCCGGAACGGGGCGGATGGGGGAGAGCTCCCCTGGGACGAGCAGTGACTGGCCAGACATGCCAGCGAGTCTAACCAGCGGTGGTGGGGCAGCATGGCGGAGAGAGAGCGGGACCCAGCGGTACTGAACTGAGAGGAGCGGGCCATGGCGCTGTTCAAGAGGCGGACCGTCGGAAAGCCGGGCGAGTGGTACTACTGCCTGGAGCACCGGACAGTCGAGGAGGGCCCCGACTGCCCGGGCAAGGACCGCTTCGGCCCCTACGCCTCCCGCGAGGAGGCCCAGCGCGCGATGGAGACCGCCGCCGAGCGGAACCTGGAGTGGGAGACCGACCCGAAGTGGCATGACAAGGACCCCCGGGGCGAGGGTGAGGGCTAGGGCTGAGGCGCGGGCTGGGGCTAGGGCTGGGGCTGGGGCTACGAGGGGCAACGCCTGATCCCTCGTGCCGGGCGGCCGTCACCCGGTGGCGGACATCTCCCGGCGCCGGGCGGCGTCCTCGTCCGTGCTCGCGTCGTACGAGAGCAGCTTCGGCAGCACCGCTGTCAGCGCGGCGACCGAGGCCACGCAGGCGAGGCCGCCCGACCAGATGGCGGTGCGGGTGCCGGTCCAGCCCGCGGCGGCACCCGCCCGGACCTGGCCCAGCTGCGGGCCGACGCTGTAGGAGAGCACCTCGATACCGGCGAGCCTGCCCCGCAGCTCGTCCGGGATCGTCTGGTTCCAGATCGTGGAGCGGCCGAGCCCGCTGAGCATGTCGCCCGCGCCCGCGAGCGCCAGGCACACGAGCACCAGCCAGATGTTCGCGAACCACCCGGCCGCCATGATCGCGAGCCCCCAGCCCGCCGCCCCGAACACGACGAGCAGCCCGTGCCGCCGTACGCGTGACGTCCACCCGCTGGTCAGGCTGAGCAGCAGCGAGCCGACCGCCCCGGCCGCGTACATCAGGCCGAGCGCCCACTCGGCGTTCAGCTCCTCCGCGAGGAACGGGAAGATCGTGTTCGGGAAGGCGAAGAACATCGCCGCCATGTCGATCGCGTACGTACCGAGCAGCACCGGCCGTGACCACGCGTACCGCGCGCCCTCCGCGAGACCCCGCAGGGACGGCTTCTCCGCGTCGTGCGCGGGAGGCGCGGGCGCGATCCGGGTGCACAGGGCCACGGAGACGGCGAAGCAGGCCACCGTCACCGCGTACGCGGGTGCGTGCCCGGCGTACGCGACGACCACGCCCGCCAGCGAAGGGGCGGCGATCGCGCCGACGTTCCAGCGCAGTGAGTTGAGCGCGGTGGCGGCGATGAGCTGGTCGTGCGGCACGATGCGGGCCATGAGGGAGTCGAGCGCGGGGCGTTGCAGCCCCGCGAGCGCGGAGACTCCCGCCGCCACTACGTACAGCGGCCAGAGCAGCGGCTCGGGGAGCAGCGCGTTCACGAGCAGCACGGCGGCCAGCAGCCCGAGTCCCGCCTCGGTCAGGAGAATCACCTTGCGCCGGTCGACCGCGTCGGCCAACGCGCCCCCGTAGAGCCCGAAGACGATCAGCGGCACCAGCTCGACCGCGCCCATCGCCCCGACGGCGAGCGGCGAGTCGGTGAGGTCCTTGATCTGCAGCGGCAGCGCGACCAGGGCCATGAAGCTGCCGAAGGTGGTGACGAGCCCCTGGACCCAGAGCAGCCGGAAGTCACGGGTGGAGCGCCAGGGGGAGAGGTCGGGCAATATCGAGGAGAGAGACACGAACAGCCATGCTCAGCGCGGCGGGGGACGCGGGGCAACCGATTTCTCCGGGCGGGGCGCCTTCTGTGCCGACCCTGGGCCGCCGCTGTGCCGGGCGGGGCGCCTTCCGTGCCGACCTGGGCCGCCGCTTCGCGGCGGATCTTTTCCCGCTCACCCGCCCGATTACCCCGCATAACAAGACTCTCGTCCCCGAAGCGGCCGCTCAGGCGAGTGACGTCACGTGACGTCACCACCGTGCCGGAGGCGGCGCCGTCAGTTGGTCGGCCAGGCGGGACAGCCGGTCCCGCAGCCTCCTCCGCCCCCGCGCGGCAGGCAGTGAGTTCTCGCCGGCCGCCGCGCTCACCAAGTGCTGGACCATGTCCAGGTCGAGCTCGGGCGACTCCGGCACGGCGAGAGCTTCGTGAGCCATGGCTCGCAGATCCCCGTGCCCCGAACCCAGGGCAAGCACGGTCGCCCCCGCCGCACGCGCGTCGTGCACCCGCTCCAGCAACCCCGCCCCCGGCGGCCGCTCCGGCGTGTCCGGCGCCACCACGAGCAGCGTCTCACCGCGCCGTGCCGCCTCGATCCGGCCGAGCCCGGTCGACAGATGCGCGGGGTCACCCTCCCGCACCCGGTGGCGTACGAGTGTCGGCGTCAGTTCCGGCGTCCCGGACCACGCCGCCTCGTCCACGAGATGCGCGGCCAGATGCCAGGGTTCGTACTCCTGCGTGCCCACGAGCAGCAGCCCGCCCCCGTGCGGCACCACGGAGGACCGCAGTGTCCCCGCGAAGCGGCGCGTCGCGCCCACCCACTCGGTCCCGGCGAGCACTTCGCGCAGCAGCGCGACCCGTACGGCGTCCATGGGGCCGCATCCTGCCCCAACGCAGGAGTCGTCAGGCGGAGTTCACCGGGAATTCGCCCGAGGTGGGGAATGACCGGGGATGGCTGATGAGACATCTGTTCCCTTCCGGGCCGGGCGTGAGGGCTACGCGAGCTTCCGTATCCCCGCCGTCGTGGTCACGAACTCTGGCTCTCTCCTCGCCTTCTGCGAGGGGAGGGTCGGCTCGCAGGAGGACTTCGGCAACATCGACGTCGTACTGAAGCGGTCCGGCGACGGCGGCCGCACCTGGGGTCCGCTCCAGGTCGTCGCCAAGAACGGCGACAACCTCGCGGGCAACCCCGCACCCGTCGTCCTCGGCACCGGCCGGATCCTCCTCGTCCACGTCCGCAACGCCGCCGCCGCGACCGAGGACGCCATCCGGCGCGGCACGGTCTCCGCGGCGAACGGGCGGCGGATCTGGGTGCAGCAGAGCGACGACGACGGCCTCACCTGGTCGGCCGCCCGGGAGATCACCGGGCAGGTGAAGAAGGCGAACTGGCGGTGGTACGCGACCACACCCGGCCACGCGATCCAGCTGACCGGTGGCGCGGGAGGAGGAGGCGAGAGCCGCGGCCGGGTCGTCGTGCCCGCCAACCACTCCCTGCCGCCGACCGGTACGGACAACGGCACCGAGGGCAAGTACAACGGCGGCCACAGCCTGCTCAGCGACGACCTCGGCCAGACCTGGCGCATCGGCTACACCGACGACAACACCGACGGCTATGTGAACGTGAACGAGACCACCGCGGCCGAACTCCCGGACGGCCGCCTCTACTTCAACACCCGCAACGACTCCCCGGCCCCCGGAACCCGCGCCGACGCCCACTCCCGCGACGGCGGCCAGAGCCTGGTCAAGCCCTTCCGGCCGCAGGCCGGGCTCGTCGGCCCGGTCGTCGAATGCGGCGTGCTGCAGCTGCGTACGCCGGACGTGCTGTTGTTCTCCGGTCCCGCCGACCCTGGCTTCCGTGCCCTGATGACGGTGCGCCGCAGCCGCGACGGCGGCACCACGTGGCAGGACGCGTACACCGTGGACGGGCTGCCCGCCGCGTACTCCGATCTCGTCCGGGTCGACGAGGACACCGTCGGACTCCTCTACGAGACGGGTGACTTCAGCGCGTACGAGACGATCACCTTCCGGCGGATACCGGTGACCGCGCTGGCCTGAGCCGAGCGGCGGCCGGGCGGTGAGTAAGGTCGGCCGCATGACCTCTAACGACAGTGTGCAGAAGGCTCCGGCGAAGGATCCCTGGGAGCTGCCCGACGTCTCCGGGCTCGTCGTCGGCGTGCTCGGCGGCACCGGCGACCAGGGCCGCGGCCTCGCCTACCGCCTGGCCCGCGCGGGCCAGAAGGTGATCATCGGCTCCCGCGCGGCCGAGCGGGCGCAGACCGCCGCCGACGAGCTCGGCCTCGGCGTCGAGGGCGCCGAGAACGCGGAGTGCGCGCGGCGCAGCGACATCGTGATCGTCGCCGTGCCGTGGGACGGGCACGGCAAGACCCTCGAAGCGCTGCGCGAGGAGCTGAGCGGCAAGCTCGTCATCGACTGCGTGAACCCGCTCGGCTTCGACAAGAAGGGCGCCTACGCCCTCAAGCCCGACGAGGGCAGCGCCGCGGAGCAGGCAGCCGCCCTCCTTCCGGACTCCAGGGTCACGGCCGCCTTCCACCACCTGTCGGCCGTCCTGCTCCAGGACCCGGCCGTCGAGGAGATCGACACCGATGTGATGGTCCTCGGCGAGGTCCGCGCCGACACGGACCTCGTCCAGGCGCTTGCCGCGCGGATCCCCGGTATGCGGGGCGTCTTCGCCGGGCGGCTGCGCAACGCGCACCAGGTCGAGTCCCTGGTGGCCAACCTGATCTCCGTGAACCGGCGGTACAAGGCGCACGCGGGGCTGCGCGTGACCGACGTCTAGGACGTAGCGGGCATGGGGGACACTGGGTGCGGACGCCGTCCGCGCACGTCGCTGCGCGCGGTGTCCCCGCGTCACCCGAACCGACCCCCGACAGGAGCCGACCCCCATGCCCCGCCTCGCTCTCTACGCCCTCACGGTCTGCGCTCTCGCCGTCGTGGCGGCCGTGGTCTCCTTCGTCCAGGGCAACTGGATCGGCGTCGTCTGGGTGCTGCTCGCGGGCCTCTCGTCGAACATGGCGTGGTACTACCTGCGCCGGGCGAAGGCCGAGCGGAACGCGCGCGCCGCTACGGGTTGAGCGTGCAGTACTGGCTCGGGTCGCCGTCCCAGAAGCGGTAGAAGTCCTGGCCGCAGTAGGTCATCAGGTCGTTGACGCCGAGGCCGCGCAGGATCGCGTCGATCGCGTCGAAGAACGCGCCGTTCACCTCGGGGATCCACAGGATGCCGAAGACGGCGATCAGGCCGAACGGCGCGAACGGCTCCACCTGGCGGCGGATCTTGTGCGAGAGCCAGGGCTCGATGACTCCGTAGCCGTCGAGGCCGGGGATGGGCAGCGAGTTCAGGATCGCGGCCGTCACCTGGAGCAGGGCCAGGAAACCGAGCGCGAACCGGAAGGTGTCCGGGACGCCGGAGAGCGCGTCGAGCCAGAAGGGCGCGGTGCAGACGACCGCGAAGAGCACGTTGGTGAGCGGTCCGGCGGCCGAGATCAGGCTGTGCTTCCACTTGCCGTGGATCCGGCCCCGCTCGATGAAGACGGCGCCACCGGGCAGACCGATCCCGCCCATGATCACGAAGAGCACCGGGAGCACGATGCTGAGCAGCGCGTGCGTGTACTTGAGCGGGTTGAGGGTCAGATAGCCCTTCGCGCCGATGGAGATGTCGCCGCTGTGCAGGGCGGTGCGGGCGTGCGCGTACTCGTGCAGACAGAGCGAGACGATCCAGGCCGCCGTCACGAAGAGGAAGACGGCGATCCCCGGATTGTTCGCGAATCCGGTCCATACGGCCCAGCCGGAGACCGCGGTGACGGCGGCGATCCCGAGGAAGACGGGGCTGATCCGCCGGTCGCTGCGTCGGGTGGGAGCGGTGGTCATGGGGCGGGGCTCCTGGGTCTTGCGGGCCGGTTGTCGTACGGGACCGTACCCCGGCGTACGACGAAAACGTCTCGCACTCGGTGGGGAGTTCCAGGGAGGGTGGGGGCATGGTGCTGTGGAACGTGCGGGACGAGGACCGGGGGCAGGGGTACCTTCGGCGGGAAGTGGGGGTGCTGGTTTCGCTCGGGGTACTGGAAGTCGACGTACTCGACGTACTGGAACTCGACGTACTGGAAGACGACATCTGACCGGCGGCCCTCCCTCACCGCGGGCACGCAGGGATGCGGCCCGGCAGCGCTCGACGACGGACCTCGCGGCGCCGGTGACCGACGCGCGCCCAGGCCCGGCGCGGCACCCGATACCGCCCCTCACCTCCACCGGAGACAATGGACCCCGTGCGCTACCGCATTCTCGGCACCACTCAGGCGATTCAGGCCGACGGCACCCCCATCCCCGTCGGCGGCACAAGGCTGCGCGCTCTCCTGACGGTCCTCGCCCTCCGCGTCCCCCGCCCCGTCCCGGCGTCCGTGCTCGTCGACGAGGTGTGGGACGGCGATCCGCCCGCCGACGCGACCGGCGCGCTCCAGGCACTGGTGGGGCGCCTGCGCCGGGCCGTCGGCGCCGGGGCGATCATCTCGACCGACGGCGGCGGCTACGCGTTGTGCGCCGGGCCGGACGACATCGACCTGTACCGCTTCGACCGCCTCGCGGGCGAGGGGGTGAACGCCCTCGCGGACGGCGACGCGGCCAAGGCGGCGATGCTCCTGGACGACGCCCTCGCCCTGTGGCAGGACCCCGCGCTCGCCGACCTCCCGGACCGCACGGCGCGGGCCGCCCGGTGGGAGTCCCGCCGACTCGAAGCCCGCCGCGCCAGGCTCGCCGCGGCCCTCGCCCTCGGCCGGGCCGAGCAGGCACTGCCCGAGCTCGCCGCCCTGTGCGACACCCACCCCCTCGACGAGCCGCTCCAGACCCTGCGGCTGCGGGCGCTGCGCGACGCGGGCCGCCCGGCGCAGGCGCTCGCCGCGTACGACGAAGTGCGCCGCCTCATCGCGGACCGCATAGGTGCCGACCCTGGGCCCGAACTGCGCGCCCTCCACGCGGAGTTGCTGCGACACGAAACCCCGCATCCGCCGCCCGCTCAGCCCCGCCCGCCGCAGCGGGCGCAGGGCAACCTGCGGGCCAGGCTCACCTCCTTCGTCGGCCGCGAGGGCGACATCGAGACCATCCGGGGCGACCTGGCGCAGGCCCGCCTCGTCACGCTGCTCGGGCCCGGCGGCGCCGGGAAGACACGGCTCTCGCAGGAGGCGGGCGAGGTCTACGCGGGGGGCGTGCCCGACGGCGTATGGCTGGCCGAACTCGCGCCGGTCGAGGACCCGGACGCGGTGCCGGAGGCCGTCCTCACCGCGCTCGGCGCCCGTGAGACGGTGCTGCGCGGCGCGGGCGCCGAAGAGATGCGGGCCGTGTCGGACCGGCACGGCGACGACCCCGTCGTACGCCTCACCGAGCACTGCGGGCCCCGCCGCATGCTCCTGATCCTCGACAACTGCGAGCACGTCATCGACGCCGCCGCCCGCCTCGCGGACCGGCTGCTCGCGCACTGCCCCGGCCTCACCGTCCTCGCCACGAGCCGTGAACCCCTGGGCGTGCCGGGGGAGTTGCTGCGCCCCGTGGAGCCCCTGCCGGAGCCGATCGCGCTGCGTCTGCTCGCGGACCGCGGCGCGGCGGCGCGCCCCGGCTTCCGTATCGAGGACGACCGGTCGGCCGCGGCGGAGATCTGCCGGCGCCTTGACGGTCTGCCGCTCGCCATCGAACTGGCCGCCGCCCGGCTGCGCATGCTCACCCCCCGGCAGATCGCCGACCGCCTGGACGACCGCTTCCGTCTCCTGACGAGCGGCGCCCGCACGGTCCTGCCCCGCCAGCAGACCCTGCGCGCGGTCGTCGACTGGTCCTGGGGCCTCCTCGACACCTCCGAGCGCACCGTCCTGCGCCGCCTCTCCGCCTTCTCGGGCGGCTGCGACCTGCCCGCGGCGGAGGCGGTGTGCGGGGCCCCGGCCGAGCCCGACGGCGGGACGGGTGTTCAGCCGCTCGACGTCGCCGACGTGCTCGGCTCCCTCGTCGACAAGTCCCTTGTCGTCGCGGCCCCTTCGCCGCAGGGCGTCATGCGCTACCGGCTCCTGGAGACCGTGGGCGAGTACGCGCGCGAGCGGCTCGACGAGGCCGGTGACCGCGCCGCCGCCGAGCGGGCCCACCTCGTGTACTTCCGCGAGTTCGCCAGGCTCACCGAACCGCGGCTGCGGGGCGGCGGACAGCGGCAGGCCGTCGAGGGGCTCGAGATCGAGTACGAGAACCTGCGCACCGCCCTGCGGCACGCCGTCGCCGCCGGGGAGGAGCAGGAGGCGCTCTGTCTGGTCCTCTCGCTCTCCTGGTTCTGGACGATCCGTGACCTGCGCGTCGAGATCCGCAACTGGTCCCGCGACGTCGTCGCCCTTGGCCCTGACCCCTTCGCCCGCCCCGTCACCCCGGTGGAACCGCTCTACGAACGCTGTACGGACGCCCCGCTGCCGATGCGCCCCGAGGTGCTCGAAGAGGCGCGTCGCGGAGTCCATCTCATCCAGCTCTCCTGCATGGACATGAACCTGGAGGCCTGGCAGACGCCCGAGTCCGTCGAGAGACTCGCGGGCATCCGGGAGGCGTACCGGCCGGGTCTTCCGCAGACCTGCTGGTCGCCGGGGAGCCTGTGGTTCTTCGCGGTGCTGCTCGAGGGGGACATCACCCAGCTGTACGACCTCATCGACGCGACCATCGCCACCTGCCGCGAGCTCGGATACGACTGGGAGCTCGCCGCGTCCTTGCAGCAGCGCGCCAACATCCTCGCCAACCGCGCCGACTGGGCGGGCGACGCCCGCCGCGACGCCGACGAGTCCCTGGAGATCTTCACCCGGCTCGGCGACGTGTGGGGCATGGCCGAGGCGCTCTCCTCGCGCGGCGAGGCCAATGAGCGGCGCGGCCGGTACAGCCTCGCCGCCGATGACTTCGCCGCCGCCATCGAGCACGCGGAGCGGCTGGGCGCCCCCGCGCAGGTGAGCGTGCTCACGGCCCGGCTCGGGGCGGCGCTCGCCGAGGCGGGCGAACTGGCCCGGGGCGAGGAGCTGCTCTGGTCGGTCATGGAGCGCGACGGCAAGGGCGGCCACACCGGCGAGTCCCTGCCCGCCGCCCGGTTCTTCCTCGTCGACCTGCTCGGCCGCACCGGGCGGACCGCCGAGGCGCGCGAACAACTCCGTCTCCTCCAGGAGGAGTTCAAGGCTGTCCAGTTCGTCATCTTCGAGGGTTTCACGCTGGGCGCCGAGGCATGGCTCGACACGGTGGACGGCCGCTACGCCGAGGGTCTCGGCACGGCGCGCAGGGGGCTCGACAAGTCCCTCGACCCGCTGACCAAGATGATGGCGCCGCAGATGACCTCCGTCCATCTCTCCACCGCCGCCCGTGCCCTGGCCGCGCTCGACGGCGGCCGGCACGCCGCCGACGCCGCGCGGCTGATCGGCGTCGCCCGCCGTGAGCTGCCCGCCGGTCACTTCGCCGCCGCCGCGGAGCGCGAGATCCACACGGCGGCCGAGGAGTCGGCGCGCGCGGCACTGGGTGACACCGCGTACGAGGCCGCGTACGAGGAAGGCGGCGGCCTCTCCGTGGAGGAGGCCGCCGCTCTCTGCGACAGGTACATCACCGGCTAGCGGATCGGCACTCAGCTCTTGGTCACTCAGTGCTTGGTCACTCAGCTCTTGGTGCGGAACTTGTGGATCGCGATCGGTGCCATCACCACCGTGAGCACCACCGACCAGCCGACGGTCACCCAGACGTCGTGGGCGACCGGGCCGCCCACCATCAGGCCGCGCGCGGAGTCCGCGAGCGAGGACAGAGGGTTGTAGTCGGTGAAGGCCTGCAGCCAGCCCGGCATCGACTGAGTCGGCGCGAAGATGGACGACCCGAACTGCAGCGGCATCAGGACCAGGAAGCCCATCGCCTGCACGGACTGGGCGCTCTTCAGGGCGACGCCGAGGACCAGGAAGATCCACATGATGGCCGAGCCGAAGAGTGCGGACAGACCCACGGAGGCGAACAGACCGCCCCAGTTCGTGATGTCGAAGCCCACCAGGACACCGACGACCATCATGACCGCCGTCGCGACGAGCATCCGCATGAGCTCCACCACGATCTTGGCGAAGAGCACCGAACCCTGACCGATCGGCAGGGTGCGGAAGCGGTCCATGATGCCGTTCTGGAAGTCCTGGTTGAAGCCGGTGCCGACGGCCATGGCGATGTTCATGCTCATCATCGCCATCATGCCCGGCACCACGTACTGCACGTACTGGTCCTGGCCGCCGCCGAGCGCCTGCCCGATGGAGCCGCCGAAGACGTACACGAACAGGAGCGTGAAGACGATCGGCATCAGGATGGCGTCGAGCATCGACTCCGGGTCCTGACGGATCCACAGCAGATTGCGCCGGACGAGCGCGCTGGTGTGGCGCACGTGGTCGCGAAGACCGATACGGGCGTCGGCCTCTCCCTGGTGGAGGGGCGGCGCGAGAGTGGTGCTGCTCATACGGCAACCTCCTCCAGTTCGGGGCGGACGTCCTGCGGGGCGCTGGCCTTGTGGCCGGTGATGGAGAGGAACACCTCGTCCAGGCTGGGCAGTTCGGTGGTGATCGCGCCGATCGTGATGCCGCGCGCGGTGACCGCGCCGACCACGGCGGTGAGCTGCTCGTCGCTGAGGATCGGCACCAGGACCGTGCCGGACTCGGCGTCCACGGTCGAGGTGGCGATGCCGGTCAGACCCATGTCGTCGAGGGCGCCTGCCAGTGGGTGCAGCTCCAGCGGGTCGGCCGGGCGGATGCGCAGGGTGCGTCCGCCGACCTTCGCCTTCAGCTCGTCGATGCCGCCGTTGGCGATGACCTTGCCGCGGTCGATGACGGTCAGCTCGGAGGCGAGCTGCTCGGCCTCCTCCATGTACTGGGTGGTGAGCAGCACGGTGACGCCGTCGCTGACCATGCGCTTGACCTCGGCCCACACCTCGTTGCGGGTGCGGGGGTCGAGGCCGGTGGTCGGCTCGTCCAGGTAGAGGACGGACGGGTTGCCGATCATCGACGCCGCGAGGTCGAGACGCCGGCGCATGCCGCCGGAGTACGTCTTGGCGGGGCGGTTCGCCGCCTCGGTGAGGGAGAACCGCTCCAGGAGGGAGTCGGCCTTCGACCTGGAGTCCTTGCGGGAGAGGTCGAGGAGGCGCCCGATCATGTACAGGTTCTCGCGGCCCGAGAGCTTCTCGTCCACGGCCGCGTACTGGCCGGTGAGGCCTATGACACGGCGGAGTTGGCGGGGCTGCTTCATGACGTCGTAGCCGGCCACGAAGGCCGAGCCGGAGTCCGGGACGACGAGGGTGGAGAGGCAGCGGACGAGGGTGGTCTTGCCTGCGCCGTTCGGGCCGAGGACACCGAGGACGGTGCCCTCGCGTACGTCGACGTCCACGCCGTCCAGTGCTTTGGTCTCGCCGTAGTGCTTGACCAGTCCCCTTACGGTGACGGCGTTTCCGGCGCCGCCGGGGGTGTTGTCGATTCGCTTCATGCCGGAAGAATGGCAGCCGCCACCGACAAACCGCCGACAGGCCGCCGACACCTGCGACCGGTGGGGCCGACACCGCTTGTTTTCCACGCCGGGTGGGGCCTCGCCGGGCGGGCGGGCGTGCGCTCTCCCTGTCCCGCCGCTTCGCGACGGATGTCTCCCGCCCACCCGCCCGATCGCCCGGCGTTTGTCCCCTGTCCCGCCGCTTCGCGACGGACGTCTCCCGCCCACCCGCCCGATCGCCCGGCGTTTGCCTCCTGTCCCGCCGCTTCGCGACGGATATCCCCCGCCCACCCACCCGATCACCCGGGGTAATCGGGTGGGTGGGCGGGAGACATCGCCGCGAAGCGGCGGACGAAAGAGCCCGCAACACGCAGCGGCGGACGCGAGGAACCGACGCGAGGAACCGGGCGGGGCCACCCGGTGACCTCACCAGGTGGCCCCGCCCGGTGAGGGAAGGCGACGCCCAGCAAGTCACACGCCGCAAGCCAAACGTCCCACCCGCCCCGCCCCCCGGCGAGAGAAAAGCGGACAGCCCGTCGACGGGGGGAGTTCGACGGGCTGCCGGTGGTGCCGCTATGGCTCAAGCGCCGAGCGCAAGCGCGCCCAGCCGTATCAGTGGACCGAGTGCTCCGCTCAGTGGACCGAGTGCTCCGCGGCGGGGAACGCCCCGCCCACCACATCCTCCGCGAACGCCCTGGCCGCGCCGGTCATCACGGCCCGCAGATCCGCGTACTGCTTCACGAAGCGCGGCATCTTGCCGCCGGTGAGGCCCAGCATGTCCGTCCAGACCAGGACCTGCGCGTCGCAGCCGTCGCCCGCGCCGATCCCGACCGTCGGAATGCTCAGCGACCGCGTCACCTCGGCCGCCAGCTCCGCGGGGACCAGTTCGAGGACGACCGCGAACGCCCCCGCGTCCTGCGCGGCCTTCGCGTCGCTCAGCAGGCGGTGCGCCGCCTCGTCGCCGCGGCCCTGCACGCGGTAGCCCATGGTGTTCACGGACTGCGGTGTGAGGCCGAGGTGGGACATGACCGGGATGCCGGAGGAGACGAGCAGCTCGGTCTGGGGGAGCGAGCGTTCGCCGCCCTCCAGCTTCACCGCACCGACCCCGGCCTCCTTCACCAGGCGCGTCGCCGAGCGAAGGGCCTGGACGGGTCCCTCCTGGTACGAGCCGAAGGGCAGGTCGCCGACGATCAGGGCGCGTGACGTGCCCCGTACGACGGCCGCGGACAGCATGGTCATTTCGTCGAGGGTGACGGGCACGGTGGTCTCGTACCCGAGGTGACAGTTGCCCGCCGAGTCGCCGACCAGCATCACGGGGATCCCGGCCTCGTCGAAGACGGACGCGGTCATCGCGTCGTACGCGGTGAGCATGGGCCACTTCTCGCCCCGCTCCTTGGCGGCGGTGATGTCCCGGACGGTGATGCGGCGGGTGCCCTTGCCTCCGTACAGCGCCTTACTGCTGCTGTCGGGGGACTGGGCGGGCTGGGCGGACTGGCTCGCGGGGGTCCCCGCAGGCTGGGTCTGGGCAGCCGAAAGTTGCGTCATCGCAACGGCTCCTTCTCTTATCTCGAGGCGCCCTGACGGCGTCCCCGGATCCTCTCCATGGTGGCATCGCGTGCCGTCCGTCGGCTAGTGGACCCTTCGGTAAAGTCTTTACAATACGAGACGGTCTCGTATCGGAATGGGCCTAGCCTGGGAGTCATGACTACTCCCGCGGGTGCCACCCCGCGCATACCGGAAGCCGTACACCGGCGCCGTTGGGCGATCCTCGGCGTCCTGATGCTGAGCCTGCTGATCGTGGTGCTCGACAACTCGATCCTGAACGTCGCCATCAAGACGATCTCGACCCCGGCGCCCACGGGCCTCGGCGCCACCCAGAGCGACCTGGAGTGGGCCATCAACGCCTACACACTGGTCTTCGCAGGCCTCCTCTTCACGGCGGGCCTGCTCGGCGACCGGCTCGGCCGCAAGAAGATGCTGCTCGTGGGCCTCGCCGTCTTCGGCGTCGGCTCCGCGCTCGCCGCCGAGTCGGGATCGTCCCTCCAACTCATCCTGTTCCGCGCGGTGATGGGTTTCGGCGCCGCCTTCGTGATGCCCGCCACCCTCGCCGTCCTGATGAACGTCTTCGAGCGCGACGAGCAGCCCAAGGCCATCGGCATCTGGGCGGGAGGTGTCGGCCTCGCCATCGCGATCGGGCCCATCACCGGCGGCGTACTCCTCGACCACTTCTGGTGGGGCTCGGTCTTCCTGGTGAACGTGCCGATCGTGATCATCGCGATCGGACTGATGATCTGGCTCGTGCCCGAGTCGCGCGACCCCAAGCCGGGCCGCATCGACCTGTTCGGCGTGGCCCTGTCCATCGTCGGCCTCGTCCTGCTCGTCTACGGCATCATCAAGGGCGGCCAGCTCGCCGACTTCACCGACCCCACCGTCCTCGCGACCATCGCCCTGGGCCTCGCCGTACTCGTCGGCTTCGTGCTGTACGAGAAGCGCAGCGATCACCCCTCCATCGACATCTCGTATTTCAAGAACCGTGTCTTCTCCGCGGCGATCAGCTCGCTCGCGCTCGTCTTCTTCGCCCTGATGGGCGTGACGTTCTTCGCGGTCTTCTACACGCAGAGCGTGCGCGGCTACTCACCTCTGCAGACCGGCCTGTTGATGCTGCCGCTCGCCGCCGCGCAGATCATCTTCGCGCCGCGCGCCCGCCTCGTCGTCGACCGCTTCGGCGTCCGCGCCGTGTGCTCGGGCGGGCTGTTGCTCCTGTCCGCGATGCTCGCCGCCTTCACGATCCTGGAGGCCGATACGCCGATCTGGATCCTGGAGGTCATGTTCTTCCTGATGGGCACCGGCATGGCGCACACCATGACGCCCGCCAGCGTCGTCATCATGCAGGCGCTGCCCCGCGAGAAGGCGGGCTCCGCCTCCGCGCTGAGCAACACCTTCCGCCAGGTCGGCGGCGCACTGGGCATCGCGGTGCTCGGCTCCGTGCTCTCCGCGGCCTACCGCAGCGGCGTGGAGGACAAGCTCACCCTGCTGCCCGCCGGCATACGGCACACCGCGGGCGAGTCCATCGAGGCCACCCTCGGCGTCGCGGCCAAGCTCGGCCCGCGCGGTGAACCGCTGGTCGCAGCGGCCCACGACTCCTTCCTGCACGCCATGCACATCACGGCGCTCTGCGGCGCGGGTGTGGCTCTGATCGGCGTCGTGGTCGTCGCCCTGTTCCTGCCGGGCCGCACGCCTCAGGAGCCGGAGGCGGAGCAGAAGGAGACCGACACGGTGGTGGATGCGGGGCACTGACCAGGGGGCCAGGGACCGGGGGCCAGGAGGTCAGGGACCAGGGGCCAGAGGTGCGGTAGTGACGGGGGTGCCGGGCCGGGCAGGAGGGACAATCGGCCTGGCAGAGCGTCGGACGACGAGAGACGGAGCACACAGACGTGGCCCACACCGCCAAAGGCGTCCGAGGACGCCCCCGCAGCGAGGCCGTGGAGCGGTCGATCGTCGAGGGCGTACTGAAGATGATCGAGGACGGTGTGCCCCTCGCCGACCTCTCCATCGAACGGATCGCGCGCACGGCGGGTGTCGGCAAGGCCACCATCTACCGCCGCTGGAGCGGCAAGGAGGAGCTCTTCGTCGACATCCTGCGCGGCATCGACGACCCGCCGCCCGAGCTGGCCGGGGAATCGATGCGCGGCGACATCGTCATCCTCCTCGACCACCTGCGCAGACGCGGCGTGAACATGAGGTCGTCCGCGCTCCTGCACAACGTGTTCGCGCAGATGAAGAGCCTCCCGAAGCTGTGGGAGGCATACCACGCGACCGTCGTCGAACCGCAGCGCCGCGTCATGATCGGCGTGCTGCGCCGAGGCGTCGAGAACGGCGAACTGAACGCGGACGTCGACATCGTGCTCGCCAACGACCTCTTCGTCGGCCCCATGCTCGTGCGCACCGTCCTGCGCTCCGACGCGCCGCTCGACGAGGACCTCGCCGAGCGGATTGTGGACACTGTTCTCGCGGGCCTGCGGCCCCCGGAGTGAATGTGAGTGTTTTGTTACAGAGGCCCGTTGTGCGGTGAGATGTGGAACTCGCCGCGCCACACCGCTCGTCCTCGTCCCGTACGGCCGTCACGAACGGCGGGGAGGACACCCGTTCATCGCCTAGGGTTTCAGGGCGAGGACGGTTGCACGGCATCAGTGAGGCGACGAGCGTATGGCGCAGGCGTATGTGACGGAGACGGGTAGCGGCGGTTCGGAACCGGGCCGCCAGGGCTCCCGGTTCCGGCGCCTGGTCGAGGGATGGCGCGGCGACCGGGGCATCTGGAGGCGTGGGCTCGTCACGGCCGGGGTCGCGCTGCTGCTCGCCCTGGTGATGCTCTTCCACGCACAGATCCCGAACGGCATCGGCAACCTCGGCAGCCTCATCGAGACGTTCCTGCCCTGGCTCGGCATCCTCGTCCCGGTGCTTCTCGTCATCGGATTCGTCCGCAAGTCCGCCACCGCGCTGATCGCCGTGCTGCTGCCGGCCGTCATCTGGGTGAACTCTTTCGGCGGCCTGATCTACGACAAGTCCGGTACGGGCGGCGATCTGACGGTCGCCACGCACAACGTGAACGCGGAGAACGGCGACCCGTCGGGCACCGCCCGTGCTGTCGCCGCGTCCGGTGCCGACGTCGTGGCCCTCGAGGAGCTCACGGCGGGCGCCGTCCCGACGTACGAGAAGGCTCTGGCGGGCACCTACAAGTACCACTCGGTGCAGGGCACGGTCGGCCTGTGGAGCAAGTACCCGCTGACCCGCACCAAGCCCGTCGACATCAAGCTGGGCTGGACGCGCGCGATGCGCACGACGGTCGACAGCCCCAAGGGCGAGGTCGCCGTGTACGTCGCCCACCTGCCGTCGGTACGGGTCAAGCTGGACGCGGGCTTCACCGCCAACCAGCGTGACGCGAGCGCCGACGCGCTGGGCGAGGCGATCGCCGACGAGAAGCTCTCCAAGGTCGTGCTGCTCGGTGACCTGAACGGCACGATGAACGACCGTGCCCTGAACGTGGTCACCTCGCAGATGCGGTCCACGCAGGGCGCGGCGGGCGACGGCTTCGGGTTCAGCTGGCCGGCGTCGTTCCCGATGGCGCGGATCGACCAGATCATGGTCAAGGGCGTCGAGCCGCTGTCGTCGTGGACGCTGCCGGAGACGGGCAGCGACCACTTGCCGATCGCGGCACGCCTTCAGCTCTAGGGCCTCTGGTCTAGGGCCTCTGGTGTGGAGCAGGACGGGGCAGTTCCCGCCCGCGGGCCCGTCGTGGCTGGTCACGCGGTTCCCCGCGCCCGCCCCTTCGTACGCTCCTGCCACACAACGCACATCCGTTCTTAACCTCACGGAATACTGGGCCTGAGAGGCTTTGTTCCGCTAGTAAACTTACGGAACACCCGTCCCCCTCGCAGCTCTCCCGCTGCTCCTCCGCATTCCTCTCGCGCTCCCCGGAAGGTTCTTCATGCCCCTGGCCCTGCTCGCCCTAGCTGTGGGCGCCTTCGGCATCGGCACGACCGAGTTCGTGATGATGGGCCTGCTGCCCAATGTCGCCGACGACCTGGGCATATCCATCCCCACCGCCGGTCACCTGGTCTCCGCGTACGCCCTCGGTGTCGTCATCGGTGCCCCGCTGCTCGCCGCCGTCACCGCACGCATGCCGCGCCGCCGGGTCCTCATCGGCCTGATGGTGCTCTTCGTCGCGGGCAACGCGCTCTCGGCCGCGGCCCCCGACTACCACTGGCTGATGGCCGCCCGCTTCCTGAGCGGCCTCCCGCACGGCGCATTCTTCGGCGTCGGCGCGGTGGTCGCCACCGGCCTGGTGGCTCCCGAGCGCAAGGCGCGCTCGGTCTCGCTCATGTTCCTCGGCCTGACCGTCGCCAACATCGTGGGCGTGCCCGTGGCCACGGCGATGGGGCAGCAGCTCGGCTGGCGCGCGACGTTCCTCGCGGTCAGCGCGATCGGCCTGGTGGCGATAGCGGCCCTGGCCTTCCTCGTCCCCGCCGACCACGGCCACGGCGAGAGCGGCGGCCTGCGCGGCGAGATCCGGGCGCTCGGCAGCGTTCCGGTGTGGCTCGCGCTCGGTACGACCGTCGCCGGTTTCGGGGCGCTGTTCTCCGCGTACAGCTATGTGACGCCCATGCTCACGGACGCGGCGGGCTACGCCGAATCCAGCGTCACGCTGCTGCTCGCGCTGTTCGGCGTCGGCGCGACGGCGGGCAACCTGCTCGGCGGCCGACTCGCCGACCACTCCCTGCGGGGCACGCTCTTCGGCGGACTCACGGCGCTTGTCGTGGTCCTCGCCCTGTTCCCGCTCCTGATGGGAACGGCGTGGAGCGCCGCGATCGCGGTGACGCTGCTCGGCATGGCGGCGTTCACGACGGGTTCGCCCCTGCAGCTGATGGTCATGGAGAAGGCGTCCGCGGCCCCGTCCCTCGCCTCGTCCGCGAACCAGGCCGCGTTCAACCTCGCCAACGCGGGAGGAGCCTGGATCGGCGGCCTCGCACTGGCCGCGGGCTTCGGCGTGACGTCACCGGCGGTGGCGGGCGCGGTCCTCGCGGTGCTCGGCCTCGCCGTGGCCGCGGTGGCGTATCTGGTGGACCTGCGGTCGCCCGCGCCTGTGGTGGGCAGCGAGCGGCTCGTGGCTTCGGGGGAGCCCCTGCGGGAACCGTCCCGCCGCTAGTGCTCCTGTGCTCCCGTGTTCCTGTGGTTCCTGTACTCCTCGTTCTCGGGTGACGTGTGGGTGGGCGGCCGATCCGCCGCCTCGCGGCGGATCTTCCCCCACCCACCCGGCACCGTCAGACGGACTCCCGCCACCGATTGGTGATCGGCAGCCGCCGGTCCTTGCCGAACCCCTTCGCGGAGATCTTCGTGCCCGGCGGGTACTGCCGCCGCTTGTACTCGGCGGTGTCCACCATCCGCAGCGTCTTGACGACCAGCTCCCGGTCGTACCCGGCGGCCACGATCGCGTCCGCGCCCTGGTCGCGGTCGACGTACATCTCCAGGATCGCGTCGAGGACGGGATAGTCCGGCAGCGAGTCCGTGTCCACCTGGTCGGGCCGCAGCTCCGCGCTCGGCGGCTTGCTGATGGAGTTCTCCGGGATCGGCGGGGTCTGCCCCCGGTCGACGGCCGCGCGGTTGCGCCACTCGGAGAGCCGGAAGATCAGGGACTTGTAGACGTCCTTGATCGGCCCGTACGCCCCGACCGAGTCGCCGTACAGCGTCGAATATCCCACCGCGAGCTCGGACTTGTTGCCCGGCGCGAGGACGATGTGACCCTCCTGGTTGGAGAGGGCCATCAGCATCGTGCCGCGCAGCCGTGACTGGAGGTTCTCCTCGGCGAGGCCGGTCAGGCCGAGCGACCCCATGTACGCGTCGAACATCGGGCCGATCGGCACGGTCCGGAAGTTCAGCCCCGTCCGCCCGGCCAGGTCTTCCGCGTCGCTGATGGAGTGGTCCGACGAGTAGCGCGACGGCATGGCGACGCCGTACACGTTCTGTGCGCCGAGCGCGTCGCAGGCGATCGCGGCGGTGAGCGCGGAGTCGATGCCTCCGGAGAGGCCGATCAGAACGCTGCTGAACCCATTCTTCGCGGCGTACGCACGCAGCCCGACGACCAGCGCCGAGTACACCTCTTCGTCGTCGTCGAGCCGCTCGGCGTACCCGCCGGTGAGCTCGGGATCGTACGCGGCGAGGGGTTCCTGCGAGACGGTGACGTGCTCGATCCGCAGACCGTCGTCCACGACGCCCGACGGCGGCTCGGCAGCGGCCGCGGGCAGCTCCAGATCGAGGACCACGCAGCCCTCGGAGAACTGCGGCGCCCGCGCGATGACTTCGCCGTCCCGGTCCACGACGACCGAGTCACCGTCGAAGACGATCTCGTCCTGGCCGCCGATCATGGCGAGGTAGGCGGTGGTGCAGCCGGCTTCCTGCGCGCGCTTGCGCACCAGCTCAAGGCGCTGGTCGTCCTTGTTCCGCTCGTACGGCGACGCGTTGATGGAGAGCAGGAGGCCCGCCCCCGCGGTGCGCGTCGCCGGAACGCGGCCGCCGTCCTGCCAGAGGTCCTCGCAGATGGCGAGCGCCACGTCGACGCCGTGCACGCGCACGATCGGCAGGGTCTCGCCCGGCACGAAGTAGCGGAACTCGTCGAAGACGCCGTAGTTCGGCAGGTGGTGCTTGGAGTACGTCAGGATCGCCTCGCCGCGGTGCAGCACGGCGGCGGCGTCACGCGGGGCGCCCGCGGGCTGGCCGTACTTCGGCTTGGCCTCCTCGGTGCGGTCGAGATAGCCGACGACGACCGGCAGCTCGCCGTACCCCTCGTCGTTCAGCCGCGCGGCGAGCGTGCGCAGCGCCTCCCGCGATGCGTCGACGAAGGACGACCGCAGGGCGAGGTCTTCGACGGGATAGCCGGTCAGCGCCATCTCGGGAAACGCGACGAGGTGCGCTCCCTGCTCGGCGGAGTGCCGGGTCCAATGGACGATCGCCTCGACGTTCCCGGCGAGATCGCCGACGGTCGAGTCGATCTGATTCAGGGCGAGGCGTAGTTGAGGCACGCGGCCCAGTGTAATCGTCAGAGCGACGCGATGCCCCCCGGGGCGGGTGTGGGGCGCCCCACTGAAATGGGGCGCCCCATAGGGTCGCCGGTCAGCGGCGGTAGCCGAGGACCGTCATCATTCCTGCCTCCGAGTGGTAGACGTTGTGGCAGTGGATCATCCACAGGCCCGGGTTGTCGGCGTCGAAGTCCACCGTCAGGGTGCCGTTCGGCAGGATGACCGCGGTGTCCTTGCGGGGGCCGCCCGCCACGTTCGCCAGGCCGAACGTGTGGCCGTGCAGATGGACCGGGTGCCACATCGCCGTCGAGTTGGCGAAGACCAGACGGACGCGTTCGCCCGCGCGGACGGGGTGGCGCTGGTCGGGGGAGTAGGGCTTCTTGTCGAAGGCCCAGTCGTACTTCGCCATCCCGCCGGTCAGTTGGATCCTGATCGTCCGGTCGGGCTTGCGGGACCGGAGGGCCACCGACCGGGCCGCCCGCAGCTTGTCCGCCGTCAGGAGGCGGCCCTTCAGCTCCTTGGGCCGGGTGGAGGCGGAGGGCGCCGCGCCACCGCCCGTGCGCAGGACCGCGAGGCCGGACGCCTTCTTGCCCTCGGCCGCCGCGGTGAGCGGAAAGGCGCCGTCCTTGGCGGTGACCAGGACGTCGTAGCGCTCGCCCATGCCGAGCAGCAGCGCGTCCGTCTTCGCGTGCTCCACCGGGAAGCCGTCCGTGTGCGTCACCGTCATCTCGTGGCCGCCGAGCGCCACCCGGAAGGCCGTGTCGCCGCCCGCGTTGATGATGCGCAGGCGGATGCGGTCGCCGGGGCGGGCCTTGAAGGAGGAAGGGGCGTCCGGTGTGCGGCCGTTGATCAAGTAGTGCGGGTACGCCACGTCGCCCGCGTCCCCGCCGAGGAGGTCGCTCTTGGCGCCCATCATCATGCGGGAAGGCCTTGAGGGCTTGGTGCCGGGCTCGGTGTCTGGCTTGGGTGTCGCGTCGGTCCGCAGCGACATGTTGGACATGTCGTGGCCGCCCATGTCGTGGCCACCCGTGTCGTGGTCGCTCATGCTCTTGCTGAGCTCGGCGAGTACGCCGTCCGGTGTCGAACCGTCCACCCCGTCGACCCAGTCGTCAAGGACGACGACCCACTCCTTGTCGTACTTCAAGGGCTCCTTGGGGTCCTCGACGATCAGTGGCGCGTACAGACCGCGGTCCTGCTGCGTGCCCGAATGGGGGTGGAACCAGTACGTCCCCGGGTGCGGCACCGCGAAGCGGTAGGTGAAGTCGGCGCCCGGCTTGACGGCCTTCTGGGTGAGGCCGGGGACGCCGTCCATGTCGTTGCGCAGGGCAAGGCCGTGCCAGTGCAGGGACGTGGCCTGGGGGAGGTGGTTGGCGAGCGTGAGGGCGAGGGTGTCGCCCGCGGTGACGCGGACCTCCTTGCCGGGCAGCTGATCGCCGTACGCCCAGGTGCTGACCGTGCGGCCGCCGAGGTCGAGCTTGGCCTTCATGGCCATGAGCTTCACCTCGCGGACCGCGCCGCCGCGGGCTCGCTTCTTCTCCGCGTCGGCGACTTCCTTGCCGGACGGATCGACATAGCCCTCGGGGCGGCCCTCGGGGCGCGCCTCGGGCTCGGAGCCGCCGCCGTGCCCGGCATGGCCGGAGTCCTGACCGGAGCCGGAACAGGCCGTCAGGATTCCCGAACCGGCGACGGCGGTCGCGGCGCCGAGCAGGGTGCGCCGCGAAGGGGTTCGATTCGAAGGGGTTCGATTCGAGGGGGTGCGCAGGGGTTGAGTGCGCATGGCTGAGTACACCTCGTCTTGGTGGTGCGTGCGGAGGGGCGCATCTGCTGCTTCTGACACACGGCTCGCTCGACACCCGGAGGTTCCCGCCAATGGCTGAGGACCACACCGGGGGAGGGCAGCGCGAAGCAGCTGGTGCGTCGGCCTAAATGCGCAGCACGGAGAGGCGCGAGAGGAGTATGCGGGGCGGCGGCGGATTGGGCCGAAGCCCGTCGAGCAGCCGGGCGAGCGGACGCGCGGGAGCGGTGAAGCCGCCGGGGCGCAGCAGTCCTGCCTTGAGGAGCAGTACGAGGGTGAGCGCGGCAAGGACGGCCAGGCACACGGAGAGCGGGTCCATCCCGCCCATTCCGGCGGGTGCGGATGCGGCGGCCACGTGAGCCGAAGTCGCTTCGGGCGTGCCCGACGTCATCTCTGACGCCATGCCGCCCGCGTTCATCTCATGCTGACCGGCGGCTCGTTCGGATAGATGTTCGATCTGCCCGCTTGCGCTTGCGCTTGTACTCCCGCTGCCGTGGCCGGTCGGGTGGCCCAGCGTATGCATCGTCACGATGCCGAAGAGCAGCGCGGCGAGCAGCAGGAGCTGTCCGCCGTTCGCTGATCTCTTCGATCTCTTCGTGACCGCCATGAGCGGAACCTTACCCCCGGCGGGTATGCGGCAACATGCGGGCCCCGGGTACTCCACTGATCATGACCCCATGACGATTACCACCAAACCGTCACAAAAGCCCGAGTGGATCCACCCCGACCGCAGACCCCACCCCGCCTCCACCACCCCCGCCTCCCCCTCCACCGCTCGCGCCACCATCGCCGTCCCGCTCCTGCTGGCGCTCGGCGCGGTCGCCTACAGCGCGTGGGTCCTCGAACCGCTCCTCGGGACGGGGCTCTCGCCGGTGAGTTCGTACGTGAGTGAACTCGCCGCCCGCGACCAGCCGTACAGCACGCTGTTCCGCACGACCGACCTGACCGCGGGCCTGCTGATCCTCGCGGGTGCGGTGGGCGCGCTGCTGTGGCTGCCGCGCCGGTGGGGCACGGTCGTGGGGTGGGCGGGGATCGCGCTGTTCGGGGCCGCCACCGTGGTCGACTCCCGGCTGCCGATGAGCTGCGCGCCGACCGCCGACGCGGCCTGCGAGGCAAGGGAACGGGCGGGGCTCGTGCCCGCGACGCACGCCGCGCACGTGGTGAGCAGCAGTGTCGCGGTGACGGGGGCACTGGTGGGGATGGTGGTGCTGACGCTCGCGGCACGCAGGTGCGGGGTCGTGCCCTCCCTCGCGGGCCCCCTGGGTCACCTCCTCGTACTCCTCGAACTGGCCGCGACCACATGGACCTTGGCGGCCATCGCCGCCTTCGACGCGGGGTACGGCACGTGGGCGATGGGAGTGGGGCAGCGGCTCCAGGTGCTGCTGATCGCGCTCTGGCTGGGGCTGCTCGCGCGTGCGGTGGCCGTGGCGGCACGGCGAGGGTGAGTTTCGTACGGATCGGGGCCGGGGCCGGGGTGCCGCACCGGGTGCCGCACCACGTGGAGGTGACGGGGAGCGGGCCGGTGTGTGTGCTGAGCGCGGGGCTCGGGCTCGCGTGGTTCGACTGGGACGCGGTGGTGGAGCGCCTCGCCCCGTGGCGCACGGTCGTCCGCTTCGACCGGCCGGGGGCGGGACTGAGCGGGCACGCGCGCGTGGCGCCCACGCTTGTCGGCGAGGCCGAGCGGATCGCGCGGGTCCTGGACGCGGTGGGCCTCCCCGGCCCGGCCACGGTGGTCGGACACTCGCTCGCAGGCTTCCACTGCGAGGCGTTCGCCCGCCTCTTCCCTGCGCGTACGTCGGGCCTGGTCCTGGCCGACTCCAGCGTCGAGGAGCGACCGGGGGTGCGGGTTTCGCGCGGGGTACGGGTGGGGGCGGCGCGGGTGTGCGGGGCGGTACTCGGCGGGGTGGGGCTGCCGCGGGCGGTGGGGCCTGTCCTGCGGAGGGCGGCGGTGCGGGGCGACTTGGCGTCGGCGGATGCGGTGAGGCGGGTCTACGGGGCGAGCCGTGTGTGGCGGGGGTCGCTCCTGGAGTACGCGACGTACGGCGACATGGCGGCCGAACTTGCCGCTCTCCGTGGAGAGTTACCCCTCCCTGGCCACCTCCCGGTGACGGTGCTTGCTGCGTACTCAGGGGGCGGGACGAGATGGCTCGACCGCCAGCGAGCCCTCGCCGCCTCGCTCGACGCGGACTTCCGCGTCGCGACCCCATCGGGCCACCTGCTGATGCGGGACGCCCCGGGGGGCGTGGCGGAGGCGGTGCTGGCCACGGGCCACTAAAACCGTCGAGCGTGACCCAGGCCACTCAACCTTCCCTACGCGTTGCGAGAGGCCAATGGAACACGATCCGTGACGCTCTCGTGTGGCGCGTACCTTCGCCGCGTCGGACGGTTCTACGAACGCGGGGGGCCAAGGAGCCGTTCAAGCTGTACGCGCAGTTCTTGGATGGAGAGCGCTGGATCACCCGAAGGCTCCCCGTCCGTCCCGTCGAGCCGGGGCAGGGTGATCACGACAGTTCCGTCGGGCCGCAACTCACAGGTGTAGCCCTGACCCGATGGGTCCGGCTGCGGTTCGGTCCGCCCCAGATGTTGCGCCTGGCGTGCTTGAAGCCAGGCGGTGAAGGTCTGGAGTGCTGCGCTCGTCAGAGTGAGCACCGCGACGACCGTGCCGAGGTCTCCGTACGTACGGCCGTCGTCGGCGGCACGCGACTGTTTGCGGATGGCGCCCGGTGGCAGGCTCTCGTGCAGTTCGTGGAATTCGACGAGCCATAAACCCTTGATGACCACGAAGGGCTCCCCGGCTTGCCCTGGGCCGCCGTTCTCCGAGTCGGTGTCGGTCATGTGTGAGCATCCTTTCGAGGGATCGGTCGAGGCGGCGTCACACGAGGCTCAGCAGAAGTTCCGGGGACCGCGTCACCCGGGGTGGATAGCCATGCGTGTGCCAGCAGGCGTCCAGCTGATCGAGCGTCCACTCCAGGTCAAATCCCCTGGAGGCGAACACCTCGGCCACCCGGGAGCGGTCGGGGTCGATTCCGGTCGCGAGACCGAGCAGAGCCAAGGAGTTCAGCAGCCGAGCCGAGCCGAGCACAGGGATGAGGCCGTCCTCCGACATCAGCTCCCCACAGTGCTCGGTCGATGCCTGGTCACGTGACGGCCACAGCGCCGTGTCCCGGAACAGGGAGTCAGCGACGGGGACGGTCTGCCTCATGGTGCGGTCGAGGAACTGTTTAAGACCATCCATGTGTGTGACCACGGCATCGGCAAAGCCCGACAACTGGCCACCGGCGGCCACAAGTTCGTCGCGCTCCTGATGGTGCGTGAGCATCGTCCGCCGCAGATCGGCAGAGGCTTGCCGGTTCATGGTGCAGGAGAGCAGGCGGCCTTGTGCGGTGACGAAGGCGCCCCGGCACAGCAGGTCCTTTCCCGTCATGGCCGTCGCGAGCAGAATCTCCAGCCTGGCATCGTACGAACCGGCAGCGGCATGCGGTGTCAGATCCGAAGCCGCCACGACGAAGAGCGGCTTCCCCCGCCACTCGACTTCCGCGCCCGCGCCGTCACCGCGTACGCGCAGCGTGACCGGGACGGAGGAGACGGTGAGGTACGGCCGTCTCCTCCATACCCGAAACAGCAGATCCTGGGTGGCTTGCACGACACGCTCACCCAGCAACTCCTGCCGAGATCCCTCGCCCAGAGACCGCACGGTCTCCATGAAGAGGGGTGTCGCACGTTCACGGCAGCGAGAGTCGGCGAGGATGCCGTCTCCCGTCCCTGGCTCCCCGGTCTGGGCGAACCGCACCAGTGAGTCCTCGAACGACGCCACGTCGTCTGCAGTCACTCGCTCGATGTCGGCAAGCCTGCGGGCCAAATGGTCCACGACGCGATCGACGCTGACGAGTGGATCGCGCTCGGGAGGGGCGAGCAGCACTGTCGCCAGGCCAGGGTCGTCGTAGAAATAGCTGCGCAGATAGGCCAGCACGAGGTCCGTCTCGGTGGCGAGCCGACTGTCCTGGCTGCTGAGGTGCCACCACATGCTTTTGACCGCGAGATAGCCGGGGAGATAGCCCTGTGCACGGGTGCTCAGCGGAGCTGCCAGCAGGCTGGCCTTCGACGCCAGGCCGTAGGGGCTCAGCCTGACGTCACGCAGAATGCCGCCTGCCGCAGCCAGGGTGCTGAACGGCTCGATGATCAGATCGTTCTTGACCAGGTTGGCTGCGCCTTTGAAGTAAAAGGCGAGATCCTTGGCAAGGTGACTTCCCGCACGACTGTTCACCCGGGGTACCGCGTCGTGTTCTGCGAAGAGAGCCAATCCTTCGGCGAGTGGCCGCAGCAAACGGATGGTGACCTGGAAACGTAGGACATCGTCGAGTATCAACCAAGGGGCATCTACCCGCTCCTCGGCCGTCAGCCGGCCGCCGTTTCGCCCCAGCCCGCCTCGCTCTTCGACCAGGTCACTCAACGCCTCGCCCACCGCGTCGAGTTCTGGAGAGTAGTCCCGCCAGGTGGAGGCCGCACGGCGCAGCAGATACACCTGGGCATTGCTATCAGCTCGGGCAGCCGCAGTGAACAGGGCGTTGCCCACACGCGAGTTGAAACACCAGTGATGGGTGGACTCGTGAACGTACGCGGCCACATCGTGCGACCCGCCGGGCAGTTCTCCCAACCACGGCCGAGGGTCGTCCCGTTCCTCCGCTGTAAGCATCGTGGCGTTGGTGATCAAATCCGTCCACGCACCGTTGTCCATCGAGCAGTGCCGACTCATATCCACAGCATCAGCGTCCCACCAGAGATTGGCACTTGGGAGGGCGCACAGGCGCATCCGTGACACATGAGGGGCGAACACGCATGGCGCTCATGGCAACTGCCCTGCCACTATGACTGTGCTCATCGTGCGAACTCCGGTCTCCTGAGGTGTCCGTGGAATTGATCGTGCTGGGCTTCGTCCTGTTCCTCATCTGGGCGTGGTGCGACGAAAGGAAACGCAAGGAAGCCGAAGCCCTGGCCCAAGCCCAGGCTCAGGCCCAAGCCCAGACGGAGGCCGCAGCGGAGGCCGCCCGGCTGGCCCGCATCAATGATCCCGCCTGGGTGGGAAGGGAACTCGCCCGTACGACACGGGAAGGTGACCCTCAGAAGGTCCAGGGATTAATCGAACAATTACCTGCGTGGCCAACACGGAAGCCGCTGCTCAATGCGGCCGCATGGCTGGCAGTCCTGACGCATAGCGCCGATGTTGCGGATGCGGCGGGAGTGGAGAAGGAGTTCACAGACAGATTGCGAGCCCATGTCGAGAGCGCGTTGACCGCGCTCAATGCGGTGGCGGTCAAGCTGATCTCGCTCACTCGTCTCGGGCACGAATGGAAAAGACTGGACAAGGGGCCCCGCCAGGCACTGAAGGACGACGCCCAACAGCTGGACAAGATCAGCGTGGCAGCGGCTGCGGTGCACCGTGAGCTGACTGAAGCCATAGCGAGCGGCGGGGAGGGAGGGGGTGCCCAAGCCCTCTCGGCGGAGCAGAACCTGCGCGCGCTGGCCAACGCGATCCAGAAGCTCTCTCAGCGTAATCAGTCGTGAACCACGGAGCCAGGGTCTAGGAAGCGAGAGAGAAATGACAGGAGAGCAGAGCAACCTTCCGGAACGGGTCGGGGAGGTATTGGGCATCGCAGAGCGCGCCGTTCGCTTCCTCCAGACATTCGAGGAAGGTACAGCCCGACCCCAACAGCTCGGACGGCAGCCCAACGCCGCGATCACACGGTGGAAAGCATTGGAAGGCGAGTTGCGTGCGCAACTCATCCAGGAAACGCAACACAACGAACTCCTCACCGTACAGATAACGGACGCCTCCAAAGTCGAGCGGGAGCAGCGACAGTTGGTGTCCTCCCTGGCCCAAAATCCCAAAAGCCCGTCCGATGCACCGCCCGAGGCTCGAACAGCCTTGCTGAAGGCGCGCCGCCTACGCGCGGATATAGACGCGTGGCAGACCGCGTTGCTGGAATCCGATGAAATCGTTCGCACCTGTCGGCAAGTCGAAGCCTTCATGCGCGAATCCCGAGCCGACCTTGAACGATTCACGGAATCCCTGGAAAGGCGACTTCGCATAGCGGAGACCCGAGGTGCGCTGGCCCACATCGCCGATCAGCTCCGAATAATCGACACGTCGGTACGAGAGGACGGGGCCGCGCACGTACGAGACTTCGAGGCCGAGAGGGTAGCTCGTTTCAAAGAGGCCATGCGAAACGAGGACATGCAGATGCTGAATCTGCGGGGCCAGAACGCGGATGCGGAGGTGGAAAAGGAGTGGCGGCAGATGCAGCAGGGGCCGCAGTGACGCTTGCGACACCGCGAGCGGAATGCCCTGACCGTCGGTGATGACGTGGTGCTTGCTGCCCGGCCGTGCCCGGTCGACCGGACTGGGCACGCTTTTGGGCCCCGCCTGGCCGCCCGGACGTGCGAGGAGTAGATCATCGCCCGCGACCAGTCCAGTTGGTTCTTCGAGCGCGGCTTCTCCAGCAGGACGACGTGACGTTGGCCCCGGACGCCGGCCTCGTTCCAGGCGGCCAGCCGCCGCCGGCAGGTCATGCCCGAGCCGAAGCCCAGCTCCTGGGGCAGGTACTCCCACTGGATGCCGGTGTGCAGCACGAACAAGATGCCGCACAGGGCCTGCCGGTCCGGTGTCCCAGGTCTGCCCTGTGCCGGCTTCGGTCCCGGTTTGGGCAGCAACGGCTCGATGAGCGAGCACAGTTCATCCGACACGATCCACGGCCGCGACTGACGTTTCGCCACAACCGGACCAACGAGCCGACACGCCAACAGTCGCCTGATCAACCGCTTCTGTCAGAAGCACTAAGAAGCCCCGTCCCCCCGGCTCCCCCGGAGCCCCCGCACACTCTCCCGAATCACAATGTGCGTCCCCAGGAGATGCCTCTCCTGCCCCGCCCGAGGCGCGCCCGCCAGTGCGAGGCGGACCGCCGTTCGGCCCATTTCCTCTGCGGGGATGTGCACGGTCGTGAGGCCGGGAGTGATGTCCGTGGCCACCGGGTCGTCGTTGTAGCCGACCACCGAGATGTCCTCCGGCACCCGCAGCCCGTACTCCCGCAGCGCGATCATCGTGGCCGCCGCCACCCGGTCGTCGCCCGCGAAGACCGCCGTGAAGTCCGGCTTGCCGTCCGCCTTCTTGAGGAGGTCCATGATCGCCTCGTACCCGTGGTTCTGCCCGAAGCCGATGCCGTGCAGGATCGCCTCCTCGCGCGGCACCCCGTGGTCGGCCAGGGCGCGCAGATAACCGGCGACACGGGCGTCGCCCGTGGTGTGTCCGGGCTGGTAGCCGATCAGGGCTATCTTGCGGTGGCCCGCGCCCAGCAGGTGGCTCGTGATGGCGTACGCGCCCGCCTCGTTGTCGTACTCGACGACCAGCGCGGGGACGTCCGGCGCCGGCGCCGGACGCCCGCACAGGATCAGCCGGGAGCCCGCCGCCGCGAGCGCCTCCGCGTACCGCGCCATCCGCTCGCGGTACTCGTCGTCCTCGATGACACCGCCCACGAGCACGACCGCCTCGGCGGCCTGCTCGCGCATCATCTGCACCAGGGCCAGCTCGCGGGCCGGATCGCTGCCCGTCGACGCGACCAGCGTGAGCCTGCCCCGCTGGGCGGCCTCCATCTCCACGCCCTGCGCGACATGCGCGTAGAAGGAGCTCACCAGCTCGAACATGAGCACCGCGATCGTCTTGCGGCCCGCGCCCGCCAAGGCACGCGCGTGCGCGTTGGCGACGTAATCGAGGTCCTTGACGGCCCGCAGCACCTTCGCACGCGACGCCGTGGACGTCGGGTAGTTGCCCGCGAGGACCCGCGAGACGGTCGCGACCGAGACGCCCGCCCGCGCCGCCACATCGCGAATGGTGACCCGCTCACCCACTGTGTCTCCTCAAGTCCTCAAGTCCTCACGCCGTCAAGTAGCAGAATCCGGAGCCGGGTTGCCCCCCCCCGAGGCAGCCCGCCCCCGGACCATCATCCCGCGCCCGCACGCATCCCGCGCCCGCCCGGAATCAGTGCGCCGCTTCGTACTCCTTCGCGAACTCCTCGCGAGCCTTCGCGCCGCCCTGCGTCTCCCACTTCTGGTAGACGGCCTCCCAGTCGGACAGCTTCTTGCGGCCCGAGACGATCGCCGTGACGCCGTCCTCGATGACCTGCTGCATGGACGCGCCCTGCCGGTTGTACGTGTCCGACATCAGACCCCAGTGGTCGTCGCGCACGAGCTGCGGCACCACCGCCTTCTCCCACGTGTGCAGCCGCTCGGTGAGATCGGCGAAGCCGGGGAAGTACAGCGGCTGCGGTGCGTCCATGAGGTAGGCGAAGGGGAGGTTCGTCCTGTTCTCCACCAGACCAAGGGAGTTGGCGATCGGGTCGCCGTTCTTGTCGTACTCGAAGTGCGTGCCCTCGACGCCCGAGTGCATCAGCTCGTACTCCTTGGAGCCGAACGGCGACGCCAGCCAGTCCAGGACCCGCAGCATCAGCTTGACGCGGTCCTTGGAGGCCTTCTTGATGACGGTGTAGCCGAAGCAGCCGCGGTTCTGCTGGTAGACGGGCGTCGCGCCGTCGACGACGTACGGCACGGCGGCGTCGAGGCTGAACTCGTCCTTGATGCCCTGTGCGTTGGAGATGACCGCGCCCCAGCCGTCCGTCATCGAGCGGACCGTGCCGTTCTGGAACTGGGTCTTGAGGTCGACCTGGGAGATCGAGGTGGCGTCGGAGTTGTACGAGCCCGCCTTGCGCATCTTGGACATGTACTCCAGTGCGGCCTTGAACTCGTCGGTCCCGTACATGTCGGTGACCTTGCCGTTCTTGATCTGCCACTGGTTCGGCGCCCCGTGCCACATCGCGTGGTAGAGGTAGCCGAAGAAGCCGACCGAGGAGGCGCCGAGCGCGTACTTCTTGTTCTGTGAGGCCTCCCGCGCCATCGTCTGGAAGTCGGCCGCCGACATGCCCGGCTTGTAGCCCGCCTTGTGGAAGGCCTCGCGGTTGATGAACATCGCGCCCTGCACCTTGGCGCGCTCGATCGGAAGGCCGTAGATGCCACCGGAGACGCGGCCCATGCCCTCCCACGCGTACGTGGGGATGTTGGCGAGGTTCGGGTAGTCGTTCACCGCGTCGCCCGACAGGTGCTCCGAGAGGTCCGCGCACCGCGACTTCACGAACTGCGACTCGCGCGGCAGGACGTAGCCGCCACCGAAGTTGATCATGTCGGGCAGGTCGTCGCCTGACATCAGGGTGGACATCTTGGAGCGGAAGTCCGCGTCCGGCACGACCGAGAACTCGACCTCGACGCCCAGGGCCTCGTTCATCGCCTGCCAGAACTTGTTCGATCCGACCGGCTTCGGCGGGGTGCCGTAGGTGATGGTCATGACCTTGATCTTCTGCTTGCCGTTGCCCGGCTTCTCGGCCGTCGCGGTGACCAGCTTCTCGGGGTACTTGGTGAAGCCCGGCTGTACGCCATCGGCGCTGGGCGCGAGGTCCGGCTTCGGGCCCTTGGCGGGCGTGTACGTCGGCCAGGGCGTCGCCTTCTTGTTCGCGTTGCTGACCGAACCGCCGCCGCTCGAATCCGTGGAGCAGGCGGTGAGCAGGGAGGGGGCCGCGACCGCGGCCCCGCCGACGGCTATGGAGCGCAGCAGCGTACGGCGCGACATCGAGGAACCGGACACAGTGTCAACCTTTCAAAACCTGGGGAATTGGCTCAGCTCTTGATGGCGCCCGTGAGCACGCCCTTGGTGAAGTACTTCTGGAGGAAGGGGTAGACGATCAGGATCGGCACGGTGGCGATCACCAGGACGGCCATCTGCATCGTCTGCGGGGCCGAGACGTTCGACGCGTCGCTCAGTCCGGTGTCCGCGATCTGCGAGCCGCCCATGACGTACGTACGCAGGACCTGCTGGAGCGGCCAGTGGTCGGACTCCAGATAGATCGAGGCATGGAACCAGGCGTTCCAGTAGCTCACCGCGTAGAAGAGGCCGACCACCGCGAGGGCCGCCTTCGAGAGCGGGAGCACGACGCGCCACAGGATCTGCCAGTCGTTCGCGCCATCCAGCCGCGCCGCCTCGTACAACTCCTCGGGCACGCCCTGGAAGAAGCCGCGCAGGACGACCAGATTGAAGACGTTGATGAGTACGGGGACGATCAGGGCGCTGTAGCTCTCCAGCATCCCCATGCCCTTGACCAGCAGGAACGCCGGGATCATGCCGGGCGGGAAGAGGAACGTGAAGAGGACGACGAGGAGGATCGGCTTTCCGCCGTAGACCTTGGGGCGGCTCAGCGCGTACGCGAGGAACGTCGTGCACGCCAGCGAGGCGAGGGTGCCGATGAGCGTGACGGCGGCGCTGACCCCCAGCGCCTTGGTGACGATGCCGCCCTCGAAGACCTGCTCGTAGGCGCGCAGGGTCGGGTGCGTGGGCCACAGGACCCAGCCGCCGTTGGCGATGACCTCGCGGTTCGAGGCGAACGACGTCGAGACGATGACCAGGAACGGCACGAAGACCATGACCAGGATGGTGACGATCGCCAGGGCCTTGGCCACCTGGGTGACCGGCTTCGGCTTCTCCATCCAGGAGGGGCGAGCGGGGCGGACGGGACGGGCAGGGCGCGCAGGGCGTGCGGTGCGTGCGGTCTGTATGGGGCGCGCGGGGCGTGCCTCGGCGGTTTTCGTGCTCACTTGTAAACCCCCTGCTCGCCGAGGCGATGGGCGACCTTGTTGGCCGCGAAGACGAGAATCGCGCCGACCACGCCCTTGAACAGGCCCGCCGCCGCGGCGTATCCGGTGTCGCCGCCGACGATGCCCTGCCAGAAGACGAAGGTGTCGAGCACCTCACCCGCCTCGGGTCCGACCGACTGCCGTTGCAGCAGCATCTGTTCGAAGCCGACGGAGAGGATGTCGCCGAGCCGCATGATCAGCAGCAGGATGACGACCGGCCGGATGGACGGCAGCGTCACGTGCCAGAAGCGGCGCCAGGGGCCCGCACCGTCGATGGCGGCGGCCTCGTACTGCTGCTCGTCCACCTGCATCAGCGCGGCGAGGAAGATGATCGTGCCCCAGCCCGCGTCCTTCCAGACGACCTGTGCGACGACCAGCGCCGGGTACGCGTCCGGATTGCCGATGATGTCGACGGAGTGCAGACCCGCCTGCCCGAGCACGGAGTTGAGCAGGCCGGTGTCGGCGAGCACCTGCTGGAACAGGGCGACGACGATGACCCACGACAGGAAGTGCGGCAGATAGACCACCGACTGCACGAAGCGCCGCGTCAGGTCCGAGGTCAGGCTGTGCAGGAGCAGGGCGAGGCCGAGCGGGACCGGGAAGAAGAAGGCCAGCTGGAGCACCGCGAGGAAGAGCGTGTTCCAGGTCGCGTGCCAGAAGTCCGGGTCGCCGAACATCCGGTCGAAGTTCTCGAAGCCGACCCAGGGGCTGGCCCAGAGGCCGTCGAAGGGGACGTACTCCTTGAAGGCGACGGCGTTCCCGATGAACGCGCCGTAGTGGAACACCAGGAAGTACGCGACTCCCGGCACCATGAGCAGCAGCAGGACTCGCGAGGAGTGAAACCGCTTCCATCGCTCATCACGCCTGAGTTTGTTGCCATTTGGCCTGTTACTGCGCTTGCCGGGCGGCTTCACCGCCTCGGTTTCCGTCCGGTCCTTCATCACCGCTGACACGGCAGCCCCTCCGTCGTCGGAACAAGGTGACCGGAATCTAAAGCGGTTACTAAGCCTGGTCAACCCCCTTGACCCCGCGATCTCTTGACCACGGTCCTGACTTCCGCCTAGCCTCCAGGCGCTGTTGAGTAACCGGTTACTACGAGGGATGGTCACGCGTGGCAGACCAGGCAGAGTTGAAGGCTCCACCGATCAGTCCGGTGATCAGCCCGGCGGCTGGTCCGGTGGCGAGTCCGGCGGCCGGTCCGATGGCGAGTCCGGCGACCAGACCGGCGATCACCGCACTCGCCATGAGCGCGGACGTGGCGGAGCGGGTGTTCGCCCCCGACATCCGCGAACGGCTCTCCCGCAGCGTGGAGTTGGCGCCTGCCCTGCTCACCGGGCCGCTCACCGGAGCCGACGCGCGGGCGGTGCTCGCCGACGCGGAGATCCTGGTCACGGGCTGGAACTGCCCGCCGGTCACGGCCGAGGTCCTCGCGCACGCGCCTCGGCTGCGGGCCCTCGTGCATGCCGCGGGGTCGGTGAAACCCGTGGTGACCGACGCGCTGTGGGACCGGGGCGTGGTGGTCTCGTCGGCGGCCGACGCGAACGCGGGGCCCGTCGTGGCCTACACGCTCGCCGCGATCACCTTCGCCTCCAAGAGGGCGCTTTCGACCGCGGCGGGCTACACCGCCGGGTGGCCGCCCTTCACGGAGCGGACCGGCGCGGACGCCCGCACCATCGGCGTCATCGGTGCGTCCCGCATCGGCCGCGGCGTCATCGCGGCGCTGCGCGCCTCCGACGCGGGATGGCGGGTGCTGCTCACCGATCCGTACGTCACGCGGGAGGAGGCGGCCGGGCTCGGCGTGGAGCTCGTCGAGCTCCCGGAGCTGTGCCGAAAGAGCTCGATCGTCAGCGTCCACGCGCCCCAACTTCCCGAGACACTGGGCATGGTGAGCGAGGAGATGCTGAAGCTGATCCCGGACGGCGGCACCGTCATCAACACGGCACGGGGCGCGTTGGTCGACACGGAGGCGCTGGCCAGGGAGTGCGGGTCGGGGCGCCTCGACGCCTTCCTGGATGTGACGGACCCCGAGCCGCTGCCTGCGGGGCATCCCTTGCTGGTGCTGCCGAACGTACTGGTCACCCCGCATGTCGCCGGGGCGCAGGGGAGCGAGGTGCGCAGGCTCGGGGAGTACGCGGTGGGGGAGGTCGAGCGGTTCGTGCGGGGGGAGGAGTTGCGGGGGCGGTTGCTGAGGGAGGACTTGCCGCGGACGGCTTGAGCTTGTGTGTGTGTGGGAGCAGGTCAGACGCCGGACGGGCCGGACATCTCAGCCCGTCCGGCGATCGGGGAAGATCACGGCTTCGCGCCCCGCGCCTTCAGCAGATCCGCCATCAGCTCGATCTCCGACTCCTGCGAGTCCACCATCCCCTGCGCGAGCCGGAGTTCGACCCCCACCTCGCACCGGTCCACGCACCCCTCGGCCATATGGATCCCGCCCTTGTGGTGCTTGGTCATCAGCTGGAGATACCGCACCTCGGCGGCCCGCCCACTCAGCTTCCCGAGGCCCTTGAGCTCGGCATTGGTCGCCATCCCGGGCATCAGGGCACCGTCCTTGCCCGGCGGCATGTCTCCCATCCCCATCCACTCCATCGGAGCGCCCTGGGGCACCTTCGGCAGCTCCCAGAGGTCGAGCCAGCCGAGCAGCATGCCGCGCTGGTTCGCCTGCGTCTGGGCGATGTCGTACGCGAGGCGGCGGATCTCCTCGTCCTTCGTGCGGTCGCGCACGATGTACGACATCTCCACGGCCTGCTGGTGGTGCGTCGCCATGTCCCGGGCGAAGCCCGCGTCGGCGGACTCCGTGGACGGGGCGGACGTGCCGGACGAGCCGTGCGAGGAGGCTACGGCGACCGTGATCCCGCCGCCGGCCACGATCACCGCCGCGGCGGCCCCCAGGGCCCAGCAGGTGCGGCGCCTCACTGGGCCTTGCCACCCGTGCAGGCGGCCCCCGGCTCAGGGGTCTGCTTGCCCTGTACGTAGGTGGAGAAGAAGGAGTCGACCTTCGGGTCCGCCGCGCCGGTCACCGTGCGCTGGTGGCCCCAGGCCGACAGCATGACCGGGTCCTTCTGGTCCTTGACCGGACTCATCAGGGAGTACGGCGTCTGCTTGACCTTCTGCTCCAGCTTCTTCAGGTCGTCGGCCTTCGCCTTGTCGTTGTACGTCACCCAGACGGCGCCGTGCTCCAGGGAGTGCACGGCGTTGCGCTCGGGGAGCTCGTCCTTGTAGACGTCGCCGTTGCAGTTCATCCAGACCTGGTCGTGGTCGCCGCCCACCGGCGGGGTCATCGCGTAGCTGACGTCCTTGGAGACGTGGGTGCGGCCCAGCTTCTTCGCGTCCCAGACCTTCTCGCCGTCCGCGGTCGTCTTGAACGTCGGCGCGGACTTCCCGTCGGAGGCCGCCGTGTCGGAATCATCGGCCTTCTGGAAGAGGACGACACCGCCCACGGCGAGCGCGGCGACCACCACCGCGCTCAGAGTGATCGTGATGACGCGGCCACGGCGATCACGTGTGCGCTCGGCCTTGCGCATCTCCTCTATCCGGGCTTTGCGGGATGCGGTGCTCGTGTTCTTGGCGGAACCCATGATGTGTCCTTCGGCGGAAACGACGGAAAGGGCGGGACGCGCGTGGCGGAACATGCGGCTCATGCGGAACGTGCGGAACATGGTGGAGCGGTTCGCTGATCGTAATGGGCGAGCCCGGCGGGCTGTAGGGGCAGTCCTGGCCGCCCGCTGTTACGGGCGCGCCGATCAGCAGGCACTATGGGCACAGGGCGGCACATGGCCCGCAACGCGCCTGAAACCGTGTGGTGGGATGCTCGAGTGCCCCGATGTGTCCTCAGGCGTGAGAACGGCACGGACACAGGCGGCCTGACCAGCAAGGATGGGTGGAAGCGGAAGATGGACAAGCAGCAGGAATTCGTGCTCCGGACTCTGGAGGAGCGCGACATCCGGTTCGTACGCCTGTGGTTCACGGATGTCCTCGGCTTCCTGAAATCGGTCGCGGTGGCTCCGGCCGAGCTGGAGCAGGCCTTCGACGAGGGCATCGGCTTCGACGGCTCGGCGATCGAGGGATTCGCCCGGGTGTACGAGTCGGACATGATCGCCAAGCCGGACCCGTCGACGTTCCAGGTCCTGCCCTGGCGCGCGGAGGCTCCCGGCACCGCCCGTATGTTCTGCGACATCCTCATGCCGGACGGCTCCCCGTCCTTCGCGGACCCGCGCTACGTGCTCAAGCGGGCCCTCGCGAAGACCTCCGACCTCGGGTTCACCTTCTACACCCACCCCGAGATCGAGTTCTTCCTCCTGAAGGACAAGCCTCTCGACGGGTCGCGGCCCACCCCGGCCGACAACTCCGGCTACTTCGACCACACCCCGCAGAACGTCGGGATGGACTTCCGCCGCCAGGCGATCACGATGCTCGAATCGATGGGAATCTCGGTCGAGTTCAGCCACCACGAGGGCGCGCCGGGCCAGCAGGAGATCGACCTCCGTTACGCGGACGCGCTCTCCACCGCCGACAACATCATGACGTTCCGCCTGGTCATGAAGCAGGTGGCCCTGGAGCAGGGGGTCAACGCGACCTTCATGCCCAAGCCCTTCTCCGAGCACCCGGGCTCGGGCATGCACACGCACCTCTCCCTCTTCGAGGGCGACCGCAACGCGTTCTACGAGTCCGGCTCCGAGTACCAGCTCTCCAAGGTGGGCCGCTCCTTCATCGCGGGCCTCCTGAAGCACGCCGCCGAGATCTCCGCGGTCACCAACCAGTGGGTGAACTCCTACAAGCGCATCTGGGGCGGCTCGGAGCGCACGGCGGGCGCGGGCGGCGAGGCCCCCTCGTACATCTGCTGGGGTCACAACAACCGCTCCGCGCTGATCCGCGTCCCGATGTACAAGCCCGGCAAGACGGGCTCGGCGCGCGTGGAGGTCCGCTCGATCGACTCGGGCGCGAACCCCTACCTGACATACGCGGTCCTGCTCGCCGCCGGCCTCAAGGGCATCGAGGAGGGCTACGAACTCCCGCCGGGCGCCGACGACGACGTATGGGCCCTGAGCGACGGAGAACGCCGCGCGATGGGCATCGAGCCGCTCCCGCAGAACCTGGGCGAGGCGATCGCGCTGATGGAACGCAGCGAGCTCGTGGCCGAGACCCTGGGCGAGCACGTGTACGACTTCTTCCTGCGCAACAAGAAGCAGGAGTGGGAGGAGTACCGGAGTGAGGTCACGGCCTTCGAGCTGAGGAAGAACCTGCCGGTGCTGTAGGCGCAGGTCGGAGCGTATTTCGGCTGATGTGCAAGGAGGGCCCGTGGTCGCCGACCGCGGGCCCTCCCTGCTGTCCGGCTGTCGCTGGGCCGCCGATGGGCCCCACTCCGTGTGTTCGTCGACTCCGTGTGGGCGACTACCTGATAAGCGGAGGATGCCTCCGTTAATATCGGCGAGGACGCGTGGCGCCTTCTCGGATGGTGGGGGACCGAATGATTCTTGTGACAGGTGCGACCGGCACCATTGGCAGACACCTGGTAGGTGCGCTTGCGCAAGCGGACGTGCCCTTTCGGGCGCTGGTACGGGATCCGAGCAAGGGTCAGGAGCTGGACTGCGAGTTCGCCGTGGGGGACTTCGACGATCCGGAGTCGATGGTCAGAGCCCTGAAGGGCGTTGACCGGCTTCTGCTCAACAGCGGCGGCGCGCTTCCTGTGGCCGGACAGCAGCCGATGGTCCGGCAGCAGACCGGCGCCATCGACGTGGCGCGGGACGTCGGGGTCTCGTGGGTGGTGAAGATATCGGCGTGGCAGCCAAGTCCTGACGCGAAGCTCTCCGTAGGGGCGCACTGGGAGATCGAGCAGCACCTCAAGGCGTCCGGGCTGCGGTGGGCGTCCCTGCAGCCCACCGGCTACATGCAGAATTTCTCCACCGGTGCGGGCGGCTTCGCACACGGCGGTGCCCTGGAAGGTCCATACGGTTCGGGCGGTGTGGCGTACATCGACGCCTACGACGTCGCCGCCTGTGCCGCGAGGCTGCTGACAAGACCGCTCGGAGGCGGCGAGACCTATGCGCTCACCGGCCCGCAGGCGCTGACGCATGAAGAGATAGCCGCCAAGCTCGCCATTCCCTTCCGTGATCAGCCGCCTCAGGAGGCAGCCGAGGGTCTACGGGCGCAGGGGCTGCCCGGTTGGTTCGTGGATGACCTGCTGGGGCTCTACGCGGAGATGGCGGCCGGTGCGATGTCCGAGGTGACGACGGCGGTGTGGGACCTGACCGGGCGTGCGCCGCGTACGTTCGACGAGTTCTTGGCGCATGAGTAGGACGCCGGGCAGGACACGTTCTTCGGCTCCGGACAGCAGCGTGCCCCGTTCCCGGAGACAATCAGGTGCGGTGCGCAGACACCTTGCAGGCTAGCCCTCGGAGGTGTACGTCACGAAGTCGGTCCACGCGGTTGCGGGGAACGCGAGTCGGGGCCCCCGGGTGTCCTTGGAGTCGCGGACGTGGATCGTTCCGGGGGTGGTTGCCACCTCGACGCAGTCGTTCACATCGCTGCTGCTGCTGTAGCTGCTCTTGAACCACTCAAGCTCGGACGCGTCCCCGGCGCTGGCCTTGCGGATCATGTCTCAGTCTCTCCCAGCACTTGCTCGATGAAGACCAGAGACTCCCCTGGCGGGAGAGCCTGGGCCCGGATCATGCCATACCGCAACTCCAGGATGCGGAGCTGTTTCGGGTCAGAGACCGGGCGTCCGCAAAATGCCCCGTCGGAGCGCCCCACCGCTGTACCGTCTCCGAACTTCAACACCTCGATCAAGCCGTCCATTCCGGCGTGTTCTTTGCGGTCGGTGGGCATCGCCTGGAGAGTGACGTTCCGCAACTTCGCTACACCCAGCAGCCGTTCGAGCTGGCGGCGCCAGACCATTCTGCCTCCGAGCGGGCGCCGTAGCGTCACCTCTTCAAGGACGAAGCTGAGCGCAGGAGCGGGTGACCGTTCGAAGATGGATTGCCGACCCAGGCGCGCTGCCAGACCCCGTTCCAGTATGTCTGGGGTGTATGCGGGTTGCTGCATGTCGAACAACGCCCGCATGTACTCCTCCGTCTGAAGCAGTCCATGCAGATTGTGGTTGCTGTACAGCAGAACCTCGACCGCCCGCTCCTCCAGCTTCGCCAACTCCCTTACTTTCTTGGGGTATCGGGCCTTGGCCATCTCCTCCCTCATCGCGGAGATGAACCCTCTTGCCCCCAGTACCTCATCCGCCTTGTCCAAGTACTCCGGCCGAGGAATCCGCGCCCCGCGCTCGACCTTCCGCACCAGGTCCTCGCCGTACTGGATCGCGTCGGCGAACTCGGCCGCACTCAACCCGGCGGCCTCCCGCCACCGCTTCTGTTGCCGCCCGAGCGCCTCGACCACCGAGGCGATCTCGTCCTCCGGGTCGACGTCCCAGCCGGGGTCGTCCACCGTGCCCACGGGTCCCGAACTGCCTTTGCCGCTGTCCGCGTTCATGCGCGCCCACCTCCGACGTACCGTGCCTGCCCAACGCGCACTTGTACCCCGCCGTCACCCAGGACAGCCGGGACAAGCCGGGACAACGACCGGACAGTCCCCGTACGTGCGCACGGGGCAGCTTCGGGCCGCCGTATCGAGGTTTTCGCGACCCGGTTGCCCAACATTCGGGCGTACCCGACATCAAAAATCAAAGCCCTCAGGGAGAGAACCCACCCAACCGCCCCCAGCCCCCACGGCTTTCCCAGCAGGCCCGGTCACCCGTAAGAGTGGACCACCCCAACTCAACTGGCGCATATGCCGGTTCACGATGCAGGCTCAGCCCAACAGCGACACAACCCCATACATGCGACGGCCCCCGCCGGGACGCCAATCCCAATGCGAGGGCCTGACCACCGAGGAAGAGGCAACTTCCCGATGGCTGATCAGCAGCTTAACGCGCCCGCGTGCGCGTCACCCCTCGTTCCCACCAGCGGCATCCGGCACATCAATCGCCGCCACCCCGACCGTTTCACCGTGGTCGGAAACCACCTCACCCAGCACCGTGAGCTCTCCCTGACGGCCATCGGCCTCGCGACCCACATCCAGTCGCTCCCCACCGGCGCCAAGGTGACCATCAAATGCCTTACGGGCCGCTTCCCCGAGGGGGAAGTCCGTATCGCAAGCGCCCTTCGCGAACTCGAAAAGCACGGCTACCTCACCCGTACCCGTGAGCGCCTGCCGTCCGGCTGCGTCATCACCCGCACGGTCTCGTACAACAACCCGGCGGCAATGAAGCGCAGGCCAGAGGAGGACGAGCCCACAGCCCCGCAGCTGCGGAGCCCGAGGCCGCTCGCACCCGATAAGCCCGCGCCACCCGCCAGCACCACACCCCTCCCTCTCCCCGCCCCCGGTGCCCCCGACCTCGCCCACCACCGCACCGCGACCACCCTCCTCACCGACCTGCGGCGTCACGACCCGCGCCTCCTGCTCGCCGAACGTGACATCCGCCGCCTCGCCCCAGCCGTCGCCGCCTGGCTGGAGCGCGATGTCGCTGCTGAGGACGTACGCCGTACTCTCACCGCGGCACTGCCGGAGGAGCCGATTCACCGTCCGGCCGCATTTCTCGCGCACCGGCTCGCCGCGCTCCTGCCGCCACCGCTCCCGGCCTCGCCCATCGAGCCGCACCGTCCAGATCCACTCCAGAACTGCGACCACTGCGACCGAGCCTTCCGCGCCCCGGAGCCAGGCCACTGTCCGCCTTGCGGAACCGGCATGACCAGCGGCGTGGCCGTCAGCAAGGAGGACTGACCCGCGCGGTCAGACTGACCCGCGCGGTTCAGCCCCGTACCTGTACCCCTACGGCGCGCTGACGATCGCCTCGCGCAGCGACGTCGTCGCCCGCACCCGGTACTCCTGGATCGCCCACCCATTGCCGTCCGGGTCCTTGAAGTACATGAACGTGCCGCCGTCCTGCGGTGCGTGGGCCACCGGCTCGGAGATCTCCAGGCCCCGCGCGGTCAGCTCCGCGTGCGCGGCCTTCGCGTCGGCGACGCAGAGCTGGAGGCCCTGGTAGGAACCGGGGGCCGGGGTGGGGCCTTCCACCATCGTGTCCCAGAGGGTGTCGGTGAGGGCGATGGAGCAGCCGGAGCCCGGCGGGGTCAGCTGGACGATGCGCATGCCCGGCATGACCTCCTGGTCGATGTCGACGTGGAAGCCGAGCTTGTCCCGGTAGAAATCCTTCGCCCGGTCGACGTCACTGACGGGGAGCGGGATCACCTCGAGTGTGTATTCCATGGGCCGAGTACATCAGGGCGCCGGGCCCCTGTCAGCGTGAACGGCGGCGTCCGCTCCGGGTTCCCCGCGCGCCCGCACGCCCTCACACGAAGCGCCACCGCGTCTGGCTGAACGGCTCGCCCTTGCCGAAGCCGAAGGCGGTGCGGGGGGCCACCTCGAAGACGTACGCGTGCCCGGGACCGTGGTGGAAGCAGCCGTCCCGCACCTCGTAGTGCCAGAAGCTGCCGTACTTCTCCTCCCACGCCACCGCCAGGCGCCGCAGCCTGTCCTCGTCGGTGATCCGGACCGCGGCGCCCTCGACGACCAGGTCATAGCCCTTGTCCCAGAGGTTGACGCCCGTGGTCAGCACGGTCTCGGGGTTGGCCGCCACGTTCCGTGCCTTGCGCTCCTCGGGGCCCGTGCAGAAGTGCAGCGCGCCGTCCAGCCAGACCGCGGGCAGCGGTGTGACGTGCGGGCGGCCGTCGGGGCGTACGGTCGAGATCCAGAAGAGCTCGGCACCCTTGAGCTGCCGCAGCGCGTCGGGCCACGGGGTGGCGACGGCACCCGCACTGCTGTACCGGGCATCCAGTTCCGTACGAGGTTCCTTGCTCGGCATGGTGCGCCTCCAGGCGTCGACAGCGGTGCTCCCGTCCAAGGATGGACCGCGCACGCGGGCAGAACTCATCGGTCAGGCCGTAGGCTCGAGCCAGGAGTGATCGAATGGAGGCGCGGGGATGACGGTGCCGCAAGGGCGCAGAAGCAGTACGTTCACGCGGCTGCTGCGGCATGGCTTCACTGATCCGTCCGCCGCCGAGCGGCTCCTCGGCGCTCCCGAGCTGTCCTCGGTGCGGACCGACCCGGTGCTCCTTGACGCCCTGAGCGCCGCCGCCGACCCGGACCTGGCCCTTCTCGGCCTCCTGCGTCTGGTCGAGGGCCAGCCCGACGACATCAGCCGCCGGGAGCTGCTCGACACCCTGGTCAGCGCCAAGCCGCTGCGTGACCGGCTGCTCGGCGTGCTCGGCGCGTCCGAGGCCCTGGCCGACCACCTCGCCCGGCACCCCGGCGACTGGCGGGCCCTGGCCACGTACGAGCTGGCCGACCTGCACCCCGGCGTCGAGGAGTTCGAGCGCGGCCTCGAGGATGCCACCGACCTGGACATGCTCCGCGTCTCCTACCGCCGCTGCCTGCTCGCCATAGCGGCACGTGACGTCTGCGGCACGACGGACGTCGCCGAGGCGGCGGCCGAGCTCGCGGACCTCGCGACGGCGACCCTGCGCGCCGCGCTCACCATGGCCGAGACGGCGGCCCCTGCGGACGCCGCGCAGTGCAGGCTCGCGGTCATCGCGATGGGCAAGTGCGGTGGCCACGAGCTGAACTACGTGTCGGACGTCGACGTCATCTTCGTCGGTGAGGCGGTGGACGGCGCCGAGGAGGGCGAGGCGATCCAGGCCGCCACCCGGCTCGCCTCGCACATGATGCGGATCTGCTCGGAGACCACGGTCGAGGGCACCATCTGGCCGGTCGACGCCAACCTCCGCCCGGAGGGCCGCAACGGCCCCCTGGTGCGCACCCTCAGCAGCCACCTCGCCTACTACCAGCGCTGGGCCAAGACCTGGGAGTTCCAGGCGCTGCTCAAGGCCCGCCCGGTCGCCGGGGACCTGACACTCGGCGAGGAGTACGTCGCCACGCTCGCGCCCCTCGTCTGGCACGCGGCCGAGCGCGACAACTTCGTGCCCGACGTGCAGAAGATGCGCCGCCGGGTGGTGGCGAACATCCCGGCGGGCGAGGTCGACCGCGAGGTGAAGCTGGGCCCGGGTGGTCTGCGGGACGTCGAATTCGCCGTACAGCTGCTGCAGTTGGTGCACGGCCGCGGTGACACCTCGATCCGCAGCGGCTCGACCCTGGTGGCCCTGGAGGCGCTCGCCGCCGGCGGTTACGTGGGACGCGTGGACGCGGTGCAGCTCGACGACGCGTACCGCTTCCTGCGTTCCCTGGAGCACCGCATCCAGCTGTTCAAGATGCGGCGCACCCACCTGATCCCCGAGGACGACGCGGACCTGCGGCGCATCGGCCGTTCCCTGGGCATGCGGACGGAACCGATCACGGAGCTGAACCGTGCGTGGAAGCGGCACACCTCGGTCGTACGCCGCCTGCACGAGAAGCTCTTCTACCGTCCGCTCCTGGACGCTGTCGCTCAACTCGCCCCCGTCGAAACCCGGTTGAGCACGGAGGCGGCCCGCGCGCGCCTGGTGGCCCTCGGCTACCACGACCCCGCCGCCGCCCTGCGCCACCTGGAGGCGCTGGCATCGGGCGTCACGCGCAAGGCGGCGATCCAGCGCACCCTGCTCCCCGTGCTGCTCGGCTGGTTCGCGGACTCGGCGGACCCCGACGCGGGCCTCCTGAACTTCCGCAAGGTGTCCGACGCGCTCGGCAAGACCCCCTGGTATCTGAGGCTCCTGCGCGACGAGGGCGCGGCGGCCGAGAACCTGGCCCGCGTCCTGTCCGCCGGACGTCTGGCCCCCGACCTCCTCCTGCGCGCCCCCGAAGCGGTGGCCCTCCTCGGCGACCTGCGAGGCCTCGAACCGCGCGACCACGCCCACCTGGAACAGGAGACCCTGGCGGCGGTGGGCCGCGCGGACGGCGCCGAGAAGGCGGTGACGGCGGCACGAGGCGTCCGCCGCCGCGAGCTGTTCCGCACGACGGCGGCGGACATCATCGGCTCGTACGGCACGGAGGAGAGCCCCGCGGCGGCCGACCCCGGCGCGCTCCTCGACCGGGTGGGCGACGCGGTCTCCGACCTCACGGCGGTGACGATCGCGGGGACGCTGCGCGCGGTGGTCCGCGAAGGCTGGGGCGACACGCTGCCGGTGCGGTTCGCGGTGATCGGCATGGGTCGCTTCGGCGGTCACGAACTGGGCTACGGCTCGGACGCGGACGTCCTCTTCGTCCACGAGCCGCGCGAGGGCGTCGGGGACCACGAGGCGGCGAAGGCAGCGGCCCAGGTGGTCTCGGAGATGCGCAGACTCCTCCAACTCCCGAGCGCGGACCCGCCGTTGCTGATCGACGCGGACCTGCGCCCGGAGGGCAAGAGCGGCCCGCTGGTGCGGACTCTCGCCTCGTACGAGGCCTACTACCGCCGCTGGTCCCTCGTCTGGGAGTCCCAGGCGCTGCTGCGGGCCGAACCGGTCGCGGGTGACGTGGAGTTGGGCCGTGCCTTCATCGAACTCGTGGACCCGATGCGCTACCCGGCGGAGGGCCTCGGCGAGGACGCGGTGCGCGAGATCCGCCGCCTGAAGGCCCGCATGGAGGCGGAACGCATGCCGCGCGGCGCCGACCCGACCCTCCACACCAAACTGGGCCGCGGCGGCCTCTCGGACGTCGAATGGACCGTCCAGCTCATGCAGCTGACCCACGGCTGGGCCGAACCGGGCCTGCGCACGACCCGCACCCGCCGGGCCCTCGCGGCGGCCTGCGCGGCGGAGCTGATCCCGACCGAGGACGCGGCGATCCTGGACGAGGCGTGGGTCCTGGCCGCACGGGTGCGCAACGCGGTGATGCTGGTGCGCGGCCGGGCGGGCGACACGTTCCCCTCGGACGGACGCGAACTGGCCGCGGTGGGGCGGTACTTGGGGTACGACCCCGGGCACGTGGGGGACATGCTCGACGACTACCGGCGGACCACGCGCAGGGCGCGGGCCGTGATGGAGGAGCGGTTCTACGGGGCGTAGAGCCTTGGGCGCAGGCGGTCCTCAGCCGGGGAGCGATGCCCAGAAGCGGCGTAGCACGTCCGCTCCCCGTCCGGGGTCCTGGAGCATCCAGTAGTGGGTGAGGCCGTCCAGTTCCGTCAGCCGCGCCCCCAGCCGTTCGGCCATGTCCCGGTCCTGCGCGGGCTGCGCCATGGGGTCGCCGGTCGGGGCCAGTATCAGTCCCGGGGCGGCGGCGGGGCGGTCGAAGTCCTTGCCCCAGTCGGCGTGGAAGTTGGGCCAGGCCGAGCGGTAGAGCGCCAGGATGGCGGCGCTCATCTCCTCGTCGTGGACCTCGTCGATCTCCTTCGCGAGGTCGGCGCCCAGACCCCGTGGGCGAAGGAGGTCGCCGAAGGTGGGGCCGCTGCTCGTGGGTGACTTGCGCAGTCCGGCGAGCGACTCCTCGCCCTCCGGGCTCTTCTGCCAGTAGGTGGCCGCCTCGTGCCACTGGTAGTCGGGGTGCCAGCCGTGGGCGACGTCGGACACCCAGCTGCGTACCGGCACGTCGTAGGCGGAGACGACCCGCATCGCGAGGTGGGCGCCCCAGTCATGGCCGACGACGTCAACTGGCCCTTCGATGGCGCGCAGTTCGTCGGCGAGCCAGGCCGCGTACGTCTCCTTGTCCCGCACGTGGGCCGGGCGGGGGCTGCCGAAGCCGGGCAGCCGGAGGGCCACGGTGGGCTGCTCGATCCGTTGCCGGATGTCATTCCAGATGGTCGGTGTCTCCGGCACTCCGTGCACGAATACGACGGTCATGGCTGCTCCTGCTGTGGCGAAGTGGATTAGCTATCCACTTGACCGTAGCATCAACCTGATAACCTATCCACCTAGCATCGTGAGGGACGAGGAAGAACGTGAGGGAGGCAGAATGAGGGCCGACGCCGTACGGAACAGGCAGCGGATCTTCGACGAGGCCCACGCTGCCGTCACGGCCGGGGAGATCACGCTCACCCTCAACGAGCTCGCGCACCGGTCCGGCGTAGGGGTCGGGACGGTCTACCGGCTCTTCCCGACCCAGCGGGCGATGCTGGAGGCCATCCTGGAGGACTCGGTACGCACCCTCGTCGGCGTGGCGACCGAGGCGGAGCGGCAGTCGGAGCCCGTCCAGGCCCTCATCGGTTTCCTCCATGCCGCGCTCTCGGCGGCCCTCGCCCAGCCCGGCCTCATCGACATCCTGATCACCGAGACCGACGAGACTGACTCCCTGCGCCAGGCCAAGGGCGAACTGGGCGCAGCCGCTTCCCGCCTGCTCGCACGTATCGACCCGGAGCCCGCGCTCACCGGCGAGAACCTGCTGAAGCTCCTGTGCGGACTGATCCACGCCGTCAACGAGCACCCGGCGGACCGGCGGCCCGCCGCGACCGACGCCTACCTCCGCATCCTCCAGGCCGGCCTCACGTCAAGCCCTGCCCCGTAGACGCCCTGCGTGATCAACGGCCGTCGCGCGGCGGCAGGCACCGCACCTGCTTGCCGAAGGCTCCGCCTTCAGCGTGGGGCCCGGCGCCCGGGGCGAGTTCCTCGGTGGGGTGGCCGGGGCCTGACGAACACGCCCACCGCCACCCGTGACAGCCGGAGCAGGGCTCCGCTCAGGCCTCGGCCTTGGTCGACCGCGGCGGAGCCTCGTCCTCCCGCACCGCCACCTCACGCGTCAGCCGGTACGGCATCGCCCCGTACCAGAGCCGCGCCACCGCGAACCCGAACGCCAGGCAGATCATGCCGCCCACCGCGTCCAGCCAGAAGTGGTTGGCGGTGGCCACGATCACGATCAGGGTCGCCGTGGGGTAGAGCAGGCCGAGTACCCTCACCCACGGCACCGAGGCCAGGGCGAAGATCGTCAGGCCGCACCACAGGGACCAGCCGATGTGCATCGACGGCATCGCCGCGTACTGGTTCGACATGTGCTTGAGGTCGCCGGAGGCCATGGAGCCCCAGGTCTGGTGGACGAGGACCGTGTCGATGAAGTCGTGGCCGTTCATCAGGCGCGGGGGAGCGAGGGGGTACAGGTAGTAGCCGAGCAGGGCCACGGCCGTCGTCGCGAAGAGTGCCGTGCGCGTCGCCGCGTAGCGTCCCGGATGCTTGCGGAACAGCCAGATCAGGACGCCGAGCGTCACCACGAAGTGCAGTGTCGCGTAGTAGTAGTTCATGCCGACGATCAGCCAAGTCACCGAGTCCAGCGCGTGGTTGACGCTCTGCTCCACGGCGATCCCGAGGTGCTGCTCGACCTTCCAGAGCCAGTCGGCGTTGTGCAGGGCCTGTGACTTCTGTTCCGGCACCGCGTTGCGGACCAGGGAGTACGTCCAATAACTGACCGCGATCAGCAGGATCTCGAACCAGAGCCGAGGGCGGCGTGGCGCGCGAAGACGACGCAGGAGATTGCGCCCATTGCGGTCATCCTGCTCGCCCGCGATGGGTGATGCGGTGGGCCGCTGCTGGCCTTCCAGTGTGGTCACAGTCATCTCACCCATAGGCACAGAGTCTGCCAGATACCGGCGTTCCGCCCGATCATCCCAAGGTCTGGTTCAGGCCGCATTCTCTACGCCCTACGGACGAGTGCGTCCCCGAGGGGACGAAGCTGTTGAACCCCGAACCACCAGCTCCGGCATGAAGACGAATTCGCTGTGCGGGGCGGGCGTGCCGCCGATCTCCTCCAGGAGCGTACGTACCGCTGCCTGCCCCATCGAGGGCACAGGCTTACGCACCGTGGTCAGGGGCGGATCGGTGAACGCGATCAGGGGGGAGTCGTCGAACCCCACCACCGAGATGTCGTCGGGGACCTCGAATCCGCGCTCACGCGCCGTCCGTATCGCGCCCAGGGCCATCATGTCGCTCGCGCACACGATGGCCGTGCAGCCGCGGTCCATCAGTGCGGACGCCGCGGCCTGCCCGCCCTCCAGGGTGTACAGCGAATGCTGGACCAGATCGGCCTCGATCTCCTCGGGAGTGAGGGACAGGAGGTCCTGCAGCGTGCGTACGAAACCCTCGATCTTCCGCTGTACGGGCACGAACCGCTTGGGGCCCAGGGCGAGGCCGATCCGTGTATGACCCAGGGAGACCAGATGGGTGACCGCGAGGCGCATCGCCGCCCGGTCGTCCGGTGAGATGAAGGGCGCCTGCACCTTGGGCGAGAAGCCGTCGACCAGCACGAACGGCACGCCCTGCGCGCGCAGCTGTTCATAGCGCCGCATGTCGGCGGAGGTGTCCGCGTGCAGCCCCGAGACGAAGATGATGCCGGAGACGCCGCGGTCAACGAGCATCTCCGTCAGCTCGTCCTCCGTGGAGCCGCCCGGCGTCTGGGTGGCGAGCACCGGCGTATACCCCTGCCGGGTCAGCGCCTGCCCGATGACCTGGGCGAGCGCGGGGAATATCGGGTTCTCCAGCTCCGGCGTGATCAGGCCGACCAGACCCGCGCTGCGCCGGCGAAGGCGCACCGGGCGTTCGTAGCCCAGCACGTCGAGTGCGGCAAGCACTGACTGGCGGGTGGCCCCGGCGACGCCGGGCTTGCCGTTGAGCACGCGGCTGACCGTCGCTTCGCTGACCCCCGCCTGCGCTGCGATGTCGGCCAGTCGCGCGGTCACAGGATTGGACTGTACCGGTCACATCTCAGGCTGCCCACCAGACCGTTGAATCTGCCGGGAGGTTCGTTCCGGTGGCGCCGGGCGTCGTGTCCGCGCTGGACAGGAGCACGGTGCCGGGGGTGGGGACCGTGACGGGTGCGGAGCCCAGGTTCACCGTGCAGACGAACGTGCCCCCTGCCGTGGCCCGGCGGAACGACAGCACGCCCGCGGGAGCGTCGAGCCACTCCACGTCGCGGCCCGCGCCGAGCGCCGGGTGCTCGCGGCGCACGGCGAGCGCACGGCGGTAGAACTCCAGGGTCGACGCGGGGTCGCCCTCCTGGGCCTCGACCGTGAGGTCCTTCCACCCCGCGGGCTGCGGCAGCCAGCTCGGGCCGCCCTCGACCGGTCCGAAGCCGAACGGTGCCCGCTGTCCGGACCACGGCAGCGGCACCCGGCACCCGTCCCGCGTCCCGTCCTGCCCGGTGCTGCGGAAGAACGCCGGATCCTGGCGCACCTCGTCCGGCAGCTCGGTCACCTCGGGCAGGCCCAGCTCCTCGCCCTGGTAGAGGTACGCCGATCCGGGCAGCGCCAGCATCAGCAGAGTGGCCGCCTTCGCCCGGCGCAGGCCGCGCGCCGCGTCGCCGTCGGCGAGGCGGGTGCGGTGGCGTACGACGTCGTGGTTGGAGAGCACCCATGTGGCGGGCCCCTGAACGGCGTTCATCGCGGCGAGGGAGCGGTCGATGACGGCACGCAGCGCAGCCGCGTCCCAACCGGTCGTCAGATACTCGAAGTTGAAGGCCTGGTGCAGCTCGTCCGGGCGCAGATACCGCGCGCTGCGCTCCACCGTGGGCGTCCACGCCTCCGCGACGGCGATCCGCTCGCCCGCGTACTCCTGAAGGATCCGCCGCCAAGCGCGGTAGATCTCGTGCACGCCGTCCTGGTCGAAGTAGGGGACGGCCTGTCTGCCGAGCAGCCTCACCTGCTTCTCGTGGCCGATGTCGGGCAGGTTCGCCGCCTTGACCAGGCCGTGGGCCACGTCGATGCGGAAGCCGTCGACGCCGAGGTCGAGCCAGAAGCGCAGGATGGAGTGGAACTCCTCGTGCACCGCCGGGTGTTCCCAGTTGAAGTCGGGCTGCTCGGGCGCGAAGAGGTGGAGGTACCACTGGCCGTCCGCGACCCGCGTCCAGGCCGGGCCGCCGAAAATGGACTCCCAGTCGTTGGGCGGCAGCTCACCGTCCGCGCCCTTCCCCGGCCGGAAGTGGAAGCGTTCGCGCGACGCCGACCCCGGGCCCTCGTGCAGCGCACGCTTGAACCACTCGTGCTGGTCCGAGCAGTGGTTGGGCACCACGTCGACGATCACGCGAAGGCCGAGGGCGTGGGCTTCCCGCACGAGGGCGGTGGCGTCCGGCAGGGTGCCGAACATGGGGTCCACCGCGCGGTAGTCGGCCACGTCGTACCCGGCGTCGGCCTGCGGGGACGCGTAGAAGGGGGAGAGCCAGACGGCATCCACGCCGAGCCGCTTCAGATGGGGGAGACGGGCCGTGACGCCCGGCAGGTCGCCCATGCCGTCGCCGTTCTGGTCGGCGAAGCTGCGCGGATAGACCTGATAGATGACGGCGTCGTGCCACCACTCGCGGCGCGCGGAGTCGTCGGACGAGGCGTCGGCGGCAGGGGCGGCGGTGACGTGCTGGGTCATGAAGTCCCTCAGTGGTCGGGGGATGTGCGGCTCTGGGGTGAACGCCCCGCGCCGGGGGAAGGTCACGAAGACCGCGTACCGCGATGTGCTGAGGGCCTGTGCGAACGGGGCCGCATTCGCCTCCGTACGGAGGGCGAGGCGCGATGGACCCGGCCTCTCCCGCTGCGGGGACGTGAGGGGGTGCCGGCGGCCGTGGCCATGGGGTGCGCGGCGCTCTCGCCGTCCCCCCTCGGCGCCACTCCTCAGGAGTCGAAGCAGCAGGTCACGGACGTGCCGAGCGCCTACCCCGTACACGCCGAATCAAGAGATTGTACGGGCAAGCGGGTGGCGCACGCGGCGAGTTCGGTGACCTTTACCGTTCCGGGTCGAGCTGCCGCCGTCTTCTCCCGGGGCGAGCGGCGGGGCGCTAACTTGATGAGGCAGGCACCAGTCGGCCTGCCCCGTTCCGCGCCGAGGGGTCCCGCGTGAGCGTCAAGGGCAAGCAGGTGGTCACGGTCAGCACGGTCCTGGTGGTCGACGACGTGCCCGCCAGCAGGTACGCGCTGAGCGCGGTCCTGCGCAGGGCCGGACACCGTGTGCTGCTCGCCGCGAGCGCCAGCGAGGCGCTGATCGAACTCGACGTCCGGATGCGGGCGGGGGACCTGCCCGACGTGGCGCTCGTGGACGTCGGTCTGCCCGACATGAGCGGCTACGAACTCTGCCGCCGCATGAAGCAGTTGCCTCCCATCGCCGCCCTGCCCGTCGTCCATTTCTCGGCGGCCGCCCGTCCGCCCGCCGACCGGTGCCGGGGGCTCGACGCGGGAGGCGAGTCCTATCTGACGGTGCCCGCCGAACCGGAGGAGATCCAGGCGGTCGTACGGGCCGCCGCGCGCGGAGCCCGTGGCCGCAGTGACGCCCAGTTGCGCGTCGGGCGCCTCGCGTTGCTCGCCGGGGCGATCCTGGACGTGCAGTCGGCGCGCTGCCTCGACGAGCTGGCCGACGCCGGGGCCACGGGTGCCGCGCGGCTGGCCGACGGTCCGGCCGCGGTGTTCGTGCTGGGCGAGGGCGGCGAGATCCACCGGGGGCTCTCGCGGCGCAGGGCCCCCGCTTCGCTGCCGGACTCCGGGGCGCACGAGGCGGTGGCCAGGCTGATGCGGCGCATCATGTCGGGGCGTACGGGCGTGCGCCATACCGTTGTACCGGCTCCGCTGTGGCCCGCGGGGTTCTTCCGTCCGGTGCGGGCCGTCGGGCAGTGGCGCGATGTGGCCCTGGAGGAGGCCGACCTCGTCCTGGCCCGCCTGCGCGAAGGGCGCACGCTGGTGTGCCTCGCGACACCCGCGTACCACGAGGGCCTTTCCGGCGAGACGGGGCACCTCGTCGAGCGGCTCGCCCACGCCACCGCACTGGCCGCCGAGCCCCTGCTGATGTACGAGGAGGAGCGCCACGTCGCGCTGACCCTGCAACGCAGCTTCCTGCCCTCGCAGTTGCCGGAGCTGCCCGGCACGGACGTCGTCGTCCGCTACGAACCGGCCTCGCGCCAGGCGGAGATCGGCGGGGACTTCTACGCGGGGCTTTCCACGCCCGCCGGTGTCCTGACCGGCATCGGTGATGTAGTCGGGCACTCACTCGACGCGGCCACCGTGATGGTCGAGATCCGGCACGCCCTGCGCGCGTACTGCGTCGAGGACCCCGACCCCCGCGTGCTCGCGCTGCGCCTGGACCGGATGCTGCAGCACTACCACCCGGGCGTGACCGCCACGATGTGCCTGACCCTGGTCGACCCGGTCACCGGGCGCACCCGGATCGCCAACGCGGGCCACATCCCGCCGCTCGTGGTGCGCGACGAGGGCACGGCCGCGTACGTCGACGCGAGCGGGCCGCTCATGGGCCTCGGCCTGGAGAGGCCGCGGCCGAGCGAGGTGGTCCTCGCGCGAAGTGACCGCCTGCTGATGGTCACGGACGGGCTCATCGAGACGCGCGGTACGGACCTGGCGGTGTCGATGGAGCAGCTGCGGGCGGCGGCCGCGGGAGCGCCGCGAGGCGTCGCCGACCTGTGCGACACGCTCCTCACCTGCTTCGGGCGCGACCGGGAGGACGACATCGCGCTCCTTGCGCTGCGCAGGACGGGCTGAAGCGCGGGGCGGACCGGGTTGAAGCGCTGGGCGGGACGGGCTGAGGCGCGGGGCGGTACGGGCTGCGGTGCTGGGCGGGACGGGCTGAAAGAAACAGCCGCAGACACCTGTACCCACAGGCCTACCCGTCAGTACATTGACGCCATGTCTAATACGGCCATGTCGAATCCGCAGAGCCGGGAGCCGAGGCCCGTCGCGTCCGAGCACATACCGCTCAAGGCACGCAAAGTCTCCTTCTCCTGGGAGGACACCCCGCTCCACTGGGTGCCGGGCGACCCCTTCGCCACGCACACGATCAACGTGCTGCACCTGCTGCTCCCGGCGGGCGAACGCTGGTTCGTCCACGTGTACAAGCAGGTCCTGCCGTACATCCGTGACGACCGGCTCCGCGAGGACGTGATCGGCTTCATCGGCCAGGAGGCCATGCACGCGCAGGCGCACGACGAGGTCCTGCCGCACCTCAAGGAGCAGGGCCTGGACCCCACGCCCTACACCGCCCAGGTCGACTGGCTCTTCGAGAAGATGCTCGGCGACCGGACGCTGCCGCCCGGCAAGGCCCGCAAGTGGTGGCTCATGGAGCGCGTCGCGATGATCGCCGCCATCGAGCACTACACCGCCTTCCTCGGCAACTGGGTCCTGAACGCGGACGAACTCGACCGCAGGGGCGCCGACCCGACGATGCTCGACCTGCTGCGCTGGCACGGCGCGGAAGAGGTCGAGCACCGCTCCGTCGCCTTCGAGCTCTTCATGCACGTCGACGGCAGCTACCGCCGCCGCGCCCGCACCTGGGCCACCGCCTTCACCGCCCTTGTCTTCCTCTGGCAGCGCGGCGCGCGCTTCTTCATGGAGAACGACCCGACGCTGATCGGCGGCAAGGCGTCCTTCAAGGACTTCTACCAGGGCGGAAAGAAGGGCACGCTGCCCACGACGCCGGACATGATCCGCTCCATCCCCCGCTATCTGAGCCGCGCCTACCACCCCTCCCACGAGGGCAGCACCGCACAGGCCGTCGCCTACCTCGCCTCATCCCCGGCGGCCACCGCCGCCGAGACCGCGACGGAATCGCTGCCGAAGGGAGCGCACTGACATGCCGCGCATCCGCACCGTCCTGCTCGTCACGGGCGCGGCCCTGCTCGCCAAGCGGGCCATGCGGCGGCGCATCGACGCATCCCCGCTCTGGCCGCTGCCCGCCCTGGAGGAACCGGTCTCGGGCCGCCCGCGCTCGCGCGCCCTTCGCCTGGTCGTCACCCGGCACGAGACGGTCGCCGACGGCGTCGTACAACTGCGCCTGGAGGGTGACCACTTGCCCGCCTGGGAGCCGGGCGCCCATCTGGACCTGGTCCTGCCCTCGGGCCTCGTCCGCCAGTACTCGCTGTGCGGGGACCCGGAGGACACCTCCTCGTACACCGTCGCGACCCGTCTGATCGGCGAGGAGCAGGGCGGCCGGGGCGGTTCGCGCGAGGTGCACGAGCAGCTTCGGGTGGGGTCGGAGGTGGAGGTGCGCGGCCCGCGCAACCGCTTCCCGCTGGCCGACGCCGAGGTCTACGTCTTCGTGGCGGGCGGCATCGGCATCACCCCGATCCTGCCCATGCTGCGGGCGGTCGAGGCCGCGGGCCGCGAGTGGCGGCTGCTGTACGGGGGGCGCTCCCGTGCCTCGATGCCGTTCCTGGAGGACGTGGAGAAACTGGCGGGCGCGAGGACGGGACGGCTCACGGTCGTCGCGGAGGACGAGGGCGGCCGCCCGGACCTCGCCGCGTTCCTCGCGGACCTGACCCCCTCCACCGCGGTCCACGTCTGCGGCCCCGAGGGCCTGATGGAGGCGGTGGCGGCGGCACTGCCCGCAGGAGCCGACCTGCACCTGGAGCGTTTCACGCCCCACACGTCGGCGGACGGCAACAGCGCCTTCGAGGTGGAACTGCGCCGCAGCGGGCGGATTCTCTCCGTGGCCGCCGACACCACGGTGCTCTCCGCGGTGCGCGCGGAGCTGCCCGACACCGCTTACTCCTGCGAGCAGGGTTTCTGCGGAACCTGCCAACAGCGGGTCCTGGAAGGGGAGATCGACCACCGGGACGAACTGCTCACGGATGCCGAGCGCGCCGACTCGATGCTGATCTGTGTGTCGAGGGCGAGCGGCGGCCGGATCGTGCTCGACATGTGAGAGGTGTGAACAGTTGGGGCCCACCGGCCCCTTGGACGGCCGGATCTGCTCGGTAAGGTGTTCGCATGACTACCGGGGTGCGCCGCAGAATGGGTGTCGAGGAGCGGCGGCAGCAGTTGATCGGGGTCGCGCTCGACCTGTTCAGCCACCGCTCGCCAGACGACGTGTCCATCGACGAGATAGCAGCGGCCGCGGGCATCTCGCGCCCGCTGGTCTACCACTACTTCCCGGGAAAGCTCAGCCTGTACGAAGCGGCGCTCCAGCGAGCCGCCGACGACCTGGCCGACCGCTTCGTGGAACCGAGGGAAGGTCCGCTCGGCGCGCGCCTGCTGCGCGTGATGGGCCGCTTCCTCGACTTCGTGGACGGGCACGGCCCCGGCTTCTCCGCGCTGATGCGCGGCGGCCCCGCCGTCGGCTCGTCCACCACCAACGCGCTGATCGACTCGGTGCGGCAGGCCGCGTACGTCCAGATCCTCGCGCACCTGGACGTCACGGATCCGCCCGCCAGGCTCGAATTGGTGATCCGCTCCTGGATCTCGCTCGCCGAGTCCACGGCGCTCATCTGGCTCGACGGGCGCCGCATTCCGCGCGCCGAGCTCGAACTGCAACTGGTGCACGACTTCGCGGCGCTCTCCGCGGTGAGCGCCGCGTACGACGAGGAGATGGCCGCGATCCTGCGCCGCATCCTGGCCGCCGAGCCACCGGAAGGCCCGTTCACCGAGCTGATCACCCGCCTGATCGAACTGGTACCGCAGGAGCAGAGCAGTTGACCCACCGCCTGGCCGACGAAGAGGACATCCCCACCCTCGTCACCCTCTACGACGGTGCCGCGCGCTGGATGCTGAACCGGGGGATCGAGCAGTGGAAGCCGGGCGAGAAGGGCGCGGAGCACTTCCGCGGGCGGATCGCGTCGGACGAGGACGAGGTCTGGCTCGCGTACGACGGCGAGATCGTCACCGGGGCGTACGAGGTGTGGTGGGCGGACGAGCCCGCCTGGGGCGAACAACCACCCGTCGCGGGTTATGTGCACCGCCTGATGACCCGACGCGGCGCCCCGGCCGGAACGGGCCGCGCGATGCTGGAGCGCGCGGAACGGCGAATAGCCGATGCGGGCCGGGACCGCTGCCGCCTGGACTGCCTGTCGTCCAATCCGCGCCTGCGGGAGTACTACGAGGCGGCGGGGTACGTGGTGGTGGGGGAGCTGCCGGGGAAGGTGGCGGCGGACGGGAGCACGTACGGCGTGACGCTCCTGGAGAAGGACCTGAAGACCTGAAGACCTGAAGGACCTAAAGGCCCTGAAGACCTAAAGGGCCTGCGAGGTCCGGTCCCGTCCCGTCCGACGCCTGACGGCTGGAGCCTGATGGCTGACGGCTCAGCGCAGTGTCGACACCTTCTTGCCGTCCGCGAGCCGCCCGGTGAGCCCGGCGCGGGCGCCCCGCTCCAGGGGCGCGCTCAGGGTGTTGCCGGGAGTCTGCGACCCTCCCGCGGCCCCGACCGAGACGACGTCCTTGCTGCCGCCGCCCAGCAGGTACCAGGTACCGGCCCGGGACTTCCACCGCACTCCCGCGAGCACCGAAGGCTCTCGCCCTCCGCACGCCGCGGAGTCCTCCGCCTTCGCCGCCACGGCCGCCGCGCCCGCCGCCTGGAACTGCGCGAGTGCCCGGCCTCCGTCGCCCCGCCAGGTGTCGGCCCGGGTGCAGATCCAGGCCGCCGTGCCGTTCGCCTCGGGCAGCACCTGACGCGCGTACTGCCAGGAATTCACGGAGCGCACGCCGTTCGAGCGCGCGTCGGTGAGCGAGCAGGCCGTCGATGACCAGTTCGCGGCCGTGGCCTCACGAGGAGCCTGCGGGCGGCCCGCGGTGAGATGGGCGGGGACGAGTTCGCCGAGGTCGGTGGAGAGCCGGTTCACGCCCGTGTCGTCCCGCAGTTGCAGCGCGTCCCAGGACGTGCACGAGCGGGCCTGCGCCGGACTGGCGAACGGCTCAGTCACGCCCTCGCCGTCGCGCTTGAGCGCGTCGGCGTTCGCCTGCGGCTTCAGCAGATCACGTACGGCGACACCGTCCACCCAAGGCGCGGTCAGATAACGCACGTTGCCGTCGACACGGTTGACCACCACGGCGCCCGCCTCGGCGCTCGTCGCGCCGTCCACGCGCGCGAAGTCGAGTGCGGCTCCGCTGGTGCCGTCCTTGGGTTCGGCGTACCGCACGATGCGCAGTCCGTCGTAGAGGAGCACGACCCGCGCCGCGTCGACCTCGCCCGCGAAGAGCAGTTGCGCGGGCCCGGGAGGAGCGCCCGCCGCCGTGCCGGGCGTGGCGGAGACCTGCACCGACTCACCGGGGCGTGCCCATACGGCCAGGGCCCGCCGCAGCAGGGCGTCGTCACCGATGAGGGCGCCCCTGGCGGGCCACACGGAGAAGTCGGCACGGGCGGAGCTCTTCCACGTGCCGGCCGCGACCTTCGTCAGCTGACCGGGGTCGAGCGCGGCCTGCCCGGCCGGGTTCTTCGCGTAGGCGGGCGCGGCGGCACCGTCGGGCCCCCACCCGTCGCCCGGAAGCCCGAGCAGCGCCCCGCACACCAGGGTGGCCGCGAGCGCGACCCCGGCGGCCTTCATGTGCTGCCTGCGGCGCATCAGATCGGTGGGCCGCGCCTGTAGCGAGCAAGGGTCGAACTCGGGGGACTTGAGCAGGTCGAACGCCGCGTCCACGCTGTCCGACTCGGTCAGCGCGGCACCCGGCTCGTCGACTCCGACCGCGGCGAGCACCTTGAGTACGTCACTGTCGGGGAGCCGTTCGAGACCGCGCAGGACGTACGCGGCCCTGGCGGGGCCCGAGAGCGCCGCGAGCCGCTGATCCAGGGCGAGTTCGTCGGCTCCGCCCGAGCGGGGGAAGAGCCTCAGGCCCCACACCTGCGGCAGCAGCGGCGGCAACTGCGAGCGCTTGGGCCAGGCGCCGCGCCGGAGCGGCAGCCCGGCGTCGAGCGCGGTGCGCAGGACGCGCAGCCGTACGTAGGCGTACCCGGGGTCGCCGCCCCGCGCGTCCCCCGAACGCTGTAGCGGAATGGCCTCGTCATCGCTGGACCTGCGGCTGCGGGGGAGCGCACGCTGGGTCAGCGCGTGGGCGGTCAGAACCCTTCGGTTGCGCCCGAGGCTGGGCGGCAGGACCAGATAGGCGAGCCGCACCAGGCGTGGGTAGTGCTCTACGAGGGCGGCCTCGGCCTGCTCGACATCGACGGCACCGGAGAGATCCCGGGACGGGGAGGGGGACTTCACATTCGACGACACGTTCAGCAAAACGAGCGAATCGTCGGATGGTCACCTCTCGGTGAGCTGTCGCGCGTAGTTGCCCATGGACCGTTGATAGCGAGGCAGATGGGGAGCGAGGGCGCCGAGAACCAAGGCCAGACCTTCACGCTCACGTCCGAGACTGGCATAACAGAGGGCGAGGGTCGCGCGTACCGCGTCGTCCAGCTCGTCGTGCGGGCCTTCCAGTTCGGGCGTGAGAAGTGCTACGCCTTCTTCCGGCTTTCCGATGTTCCGCAGCGAGCTGGAGAGCTGGATGAGGGTGCGGCGCCGTCGATATCCGTCCAGACCTCGCTCCAGCGCCTCCTTGTACAGGGGCACGGCGCGGTCCGAGTGCCCCGTGGAGTCGAATGCGCAGGCTCGTTCGAAGGGGGCGAGGGGACTGCCGTCGGGCAACTCGGCGACGAGGGCGTCGATGACACTCCGGAACTCGCCGCCCCGTTCATCGTCGTACGTCTCGACCGTGGCCCACGCTTCAGCCAAACGCTGCTCCCACGCAATATTCATGGCCACACTTTCGCACGCCGTGACACCAGCTGGACAAGGCTTTTCCCTGGCAGGTGGCAGGTGGTCGGTGCTGGGGGCGCGGCGTGCCCCCAGCACCGGGGGACCGGACCGACGCACCCGCGGTCGGCAATGCTCGCGAGGGGGACGGCCCCGGACGAAGCCGCCCCGCACCGCCTGCACCCGCCACCGCCACCGCCTGCACCCGGCCCCGGCGCCCCGCGCCACCGCCTCAGCCGACCCCCCAGTCGCTGAACTCCACCGTGCCCCGCCCCCCGTCACCCCCGTTCGTCGCACTCATGAACAACCCCACATCCTGCGCCCCCGCGACCTTGGGCACGGACACACTCGCCACCACCCGCCAGTTGGCCCCGCCGTCCGTCGAGCACGACCCCGTCAGGACGTCCCCGGCCCGCCCGAGCCGCAGCAGCACCGGCGTCTTGATCCCCGTGATCCGCTTGTACGTGTCCAGCGTGCCGTCGCCGTTCGTGTCGTACGAGAGGACCACGCCGTTCGCCGGAGTGACCGCGAGGTCGACGAACCCCGGCGACCCCGCCACACCCATCGAGTTGCGCGCGATGATGCCCGCCCTGGCCCACGGCCCCGTGACCGTCTGGGTGTCGACCCGGACCGTCACCGAGACGCCGTCCCGCAGGGCGCCCTCGCGGTACAGCGCCCCGAACTCCGTCGTGCCCTTCCACAGGTCCGCACCCGCTCCGTTGATCGCGTAGCGGCCGTTCAACTCCCCGAAGACTGCGGCATTGTTGGTGTATTTTCTCCAGCCCGGGCCCACCGGGCCCGCCTCGAACAGCACGCCCTCGTGGACGGCCCGCACCCGCCGCTCGCCGGCGGGGCCGTACCGCACGGCGATCTCGTACGGGAGCGGACGCAGCGGATGGTCGAGCGGTGTTCCCGGAGCGCTCGCCTGCCAGGCCACCTTGCCCGTGCCCGCCGCGGCGACCCGCGGAAGGGAGACCGGGCCCGACGGCTCCGCGTCGATCCCGCTCAGCTCGAAGTCGACACGTCCCGTGGCCCGGAGCCCGTTGACGTTGCGGAAGACGGCCTCGACCCGTGCGTGCCCGCCGGGCGGGAGTGACGAGGGGGCGGCGACGACTTGGAGAGACCCCTGGTACGGCGCACGGGCCAGCACGTCCCGTACCCGTGAAGCCGTCCGGTAGGTGTCACCGATGCCGCGCAGGGGATAGTCCTTGCGCTCCCGGGTCCACGGCTCCTCCACCGCGAACCAGTCCACCTCGCGCGGCGCACGCCCCGCGGCAAGCGCGTCGGCCAGTTCGTCCAGCCACTTCTGCCACCGGGGGACATAGAAGTCGGCCATGAGACCGGCCCATTCGCGGTTGCCGTACTCGTGCAGGTTTCCGCCGTCGGACGTCGCCCGGCCGCCCCACGTCGTGATCAGGACCTTGGCGGTCCGCTCGAACTCCGCCCGCTCGGCGTCGTTCGTCCCCATCCGCCGCGCCGACTCGACCCAAGGGCCGAGCAGGAACGCCGCATTGGTGGCCGTCAACTCGTCCGAGAGCCGCATCAGCTTCAGCCACAGCGTGGACAGCGTGCGGAAGGTGTCCGCGTCCTTCTGCCGGTACGCGGCCCGAAGCTGCGGCAGCAGCTGCCGGCTCCGGTGCGCGAGCGCCTGGCGGGCCACGTCCACCACGTCGTACCGGTACGCGGCGCTGCCCCGCAGGGCGCCACGGACCCCGAGCAGTCCGGTCAGCGCCGCGTCGAAGCGGCCCGGGTCGTAGGTCAGCGCGCGCGGCGAGTACTCGGCGGCGCGGTTCGCCGCCAGGTCGGGGCGGGCCGCGAACAGCGAGTCGTGCGGGTCGCTCCGCTCGACGGCGGTGTGCTGATAGGCGGTGTCGTGCAGCGCCCGCCACGCGTGCAGGGCGTCGGTGTCGCGCCCGCCGTAGCGGAACCGGGCGTAGCCGTCGAACCAGACCGCCAGGTCGAGCTTCTCCTCCGTCCAGGCAAGCTCGGAGAAGAGCTCGAAGGTGGCCGGGTCCCGGTCCGTCGCCTCCGGCATGAACGCCGTGCCCACCAGGGCGCTGCCGCTCTTGTCCCGCCACGCGAAGAACTTCTCGTTCCAGATGTGGGCCCGGGCACCGATCGTCGTACGGCCGCCGAAGTTCGGAATGGTCCCGAACGTGTACGGCGTGCCGCCCCAGTCCTTCTCGCGGTCGGTGACGCTCTTGAACCGGTCGGAGACCCCGTCCACGATCAGCATCCGCCGCCGGTCGATCGCGTCGAGCAGCGCGGGCAGCGGGTTGGCCTCCCAGCCGAGGATCACCCAGGTCGCACCGGGGCGCGCCTTGCGCAGCGCCGCCTCGACCCCGCGCGCCGCGTCCGGCACCGGGACGTCCCCCGCGGTGCCGCCCTCGTGCAGCAGGTCCATCTTGAAGTTCTCGGCGGCCCCGAAGAGCTGCTCCTGGTGCTTGTAGAAGGACGCGGCGACCTTCCCGAAGGACGCGGTCCGCGGGTCGAGCCAGTCGGGTCTCTTGAACCCGTGCCAGGTGCCCTGCGGCACCACCTTCGCGTCCCCGCCGTTGCGTGCCACGAACCCGTCGGGGACGTGGCCGTAGTAGCCGGGGAGCACCGGCGCCATCCCGAGCGAGCGCAGCCGGTCCACGATTCTGCGCCCGAGGTCGGCCCGGTCCTTGATGACTTCGGGCGACAGCGGCCCCCCGTACCCCGACAGGTTCTGCAGCAGCCACCACGCCTGGTGCGAGGGCGCGGGCAGCCACGCGCGCGCCTCGGCGTCGCTGTAGCCGAAGTCCTGGAGCACCCGGTGGTAGACGGCCTCCGCCCCCGCGATCACCAGGACCTCGTTGCAGCCGTGCAGGGCGAGCACGTCGATCATGCGCTCCCAGTACGTCCAGTCGGCGTGCGGCGCGGTGTACCCGTCGTTCGTGTCGTTCAGGGCGAACCGGTGCGGAAGCGAGGTGGACCGCTGAAGCGGGCGCGAGGGCGCGGGCAGGCTGCGCGGCAGGTCGAGCTGGTCGCCGTTCCAGGCGATGTGGGCCCCGCAGACGTACTTCAGATACCAGTGGACCCCGGTGAGCAGCACGGCGGGCGTCGTACCCGACACCTCGATCCGCCCCGTCGTACCAGTGACCCGGAAACGGTCCGTGCCGCCCTTCGCGGGGACGAGTCTGAGACGGAACTGTTCCGCGTGATGCGGCAGGAGTCTGTTGAGTGCTGAGCGCGCGGAATCCGTATCGAAGGCGTAGGCGGGGCCCTGGACGGGCCCCTCGGCGGCGTGGGCCGGGACCGCGACCCCGCCGACGGCGGCAGCGAGGCCGATGGCCCCGGCTGTGCCGAGCACGGAACGTCGGGATGGATCGCTCATGTGTACCCCCTGGGTCGGATGGTGCGGCGCACGGTATCCGTGCGACGTCCTGCGCTCAACGGTGCATACGGAGATGGCGAGTTCACCTCGCCTGAAGGGACTGGTGGACGATGAAGGCAGCGCGAAGGACGCTTGGGGGCGTGAGCAGGGGCATGCGCGGACGCATGCGGGCGGGCCTGGGTGTGGGCATGGGTGTGGGACTGCTGATGATGCTCGTGGCGTGCGGCTCTGACGGCGACGACGCGCCGCCGGACACGGCGAGCGGCAGCCTGGAGCAGCTGGCGGCCAAGGCGCGGTGCACACCCGACATCCAGACGGACGCGGCCGAACTGCGGCAGGCCACCTGTGACAAAGGTGCCCGCCGCTACGTCCTAGTAACCTTTACAAATGCCCGTGGCCAGGCCGAATGGTTCGACGAAGCCACCGATTACGGCGGCACGTACCTCGTCGGAAAGAAGTGGATCGCGGTCGGCGAGGAGAACGTGGTCATGCGGCTGCGCGGCCGGCTCGGTGGGACGGTGGAGAAGTCCTCGCACCACTCGGGGAGTAGCGGTGGTGGGGATCACGAGGACGGAGGCCCGGGGCACTCGGGCCACTCCGGTCATCACACGAGCTGACCGCGCAGCGGTTCATGGGGGTTCAGCTTGCGCACTGAGCCGATCGGCTCGGCTCAGTCGCAACGCTCGATCGGAACACTCGGCCGGAACGCTCGGTCGCGGCACTCGGTCCCCTGCTCAGGTGCAGCGCTGACCGCTGTTGATGCACTTGGCCATGCGTTTCATCAGCTTTTCGTCGAACACGTTGATGAAGTCACCGTGATCGGTGACCGGTTTGTGCAGCTGCTCGGGGAACGAGTCGACGGCGAATCCCGGCCCCGGCGGCACGTCGTACACGATCCGCTGCACCAGCTGCGGAATGGCCTTGAACCCTTGCGGGCAGGCACCGCTTCCCTTGTCGGCGAACGCCACATGCGTGCGGTGGTTGGCGCTGTCGGTGTTCTGGCCGTCCCAGCAGCTCTGGAAGTTGAAGGTCCGTACGACCTTGCTGCCGTCGGGGCAGATCGGATACTTGTCCTTCAGCTGCCGGTTCTCGAAGCCGGTGCAGCTCCAGGACGCGTTGGCGTTCGCGTCACCATTGGTGAGGGCCTTGGCGTCACCGGTGATGATGCGCAGGAAGCGCGGCATCGCGACGACCTTGCCCGTCGGATTCCCGGCGAATTTCAGTGTGACCGAGGCCGGGGTCTGGATCTGGCCGACATTCTGGTCCTTGCCGCCGCCGTCCGCTCCGGCGTCGTTCTCGTCCTCTCCGTTCTGCAGCCGCAGGACAGGCCAGTAGTAGGTGGACTTGTCCCCCTGGTTTCGGCACGTGGTGGCGCCGTTCGCGAGATCGTCATCGCTGGAGAAGGCGTCCGTGGCCTGATTTCCGATGTAATCGTGCATATGGTGAGCGCCATTGCTCACGCCCGGCGCGGCGATGACATTGTCCGGATTGAACTTGCCGTTCTCGTTCTTCCCGCATTTCGTGGTGAAGGTGCCGCGCGACGCGCCGCGCTGTTGGCCGGGGCGGTTGACGTTGGGCTGGACGGACTTGATGTCGACGAAGTCGCCGGCCTCGGGGCCGTTGCCGTTCTGCTGGTCCGGCGGCTGCTCGGCACCGTCACCCGGTGGCTGCTGCCCACCGTCACCCCCGTCAGCGGGCGGCTGTTCGCCGCCGTTCCCGTCCTGGGGCGGCTGCTGTCCGCCGTTCCCGTCCGGAGGCTGCTGCCCGGCGTTGTCATCGGCCCGCATGGTGCACGGCGCCATGCCGTCGATCCCCCGGGGCGCCTTGCCTCCCGCCCGGCCGATCGACGAGCCGATGCCCTCGATGGTCGGCCGCCGCTGCTCCTCCAGGGGTCCTAGCACGGCCCGGGCCTGCCCGGTGTCCTTGGCCTTGGCGAACTTCTCGTACGCGGCGGTGATCTGGGTGTCCAGTTCCGCGAGCCGCCGGTCGACGTCCTCGCGGGCGCCGTCCGGCACGTCCGACAGCTGGGTGCCCACGTCCGGGCAGCTGATGGTCGCGAGGCCCATATTGCCGCCCTGCTCGCCGGACCGGGTTCTGGCGGACGGCGAATCGGAGCTCTGCCCGGCGTTCGCGTAGACATTCACCGCGACCATTCCGCCGCCGCCCAGAATGAGCGCCGCCGAGGCGGCGATGGCGCGCCCGGCGAGTTTTGATCGTTTTCGTGATGTGCGTCGTGGTGTGCGTCCCATGGGACTACGTACGCAACAGGTGTCGGCCCCGTTCAATCACGCGCGGAATTCACCCGGCGATTCCTCGGGTGATCTCCTCAGCGCCCTTGATCCAGATAGGCGAGTACGGCGAGAACCCGCCGGTTGTCGTCGTCCGAGACCGAGAGGTCCAGTTTCCCGAAGATGTTGGACGTGTGCTTGGCGATCGCCCGCTCCGTCACGACGAGCTCGCCCGCGATCGCCGCGTTCGACCGTCCCTGCGCCATGAGTTCGAGCACCTCGCGCTCGCGCGGCGTCAGTTTGCCGAGCGGCTGGTCCGCCGACCGCCGTGACAGGAGCTGCTGGATCACCTGCGGGTCCATCGCGGTGCCGCCCGACGCGACCCGGCGTACGGCGTCGATGAACTGGTCGGCGTCGAAGACCCGGTCCTTGAGGAGGTAGCCGACCCCGCCGTTCCCGTCGGCGAGCAGCTCGCGCGCGTACAACTGCTCCACGTGCTGGGAGAGCACGAGCACGGGAAGACCCGGCCGTTCCCGCCGCGCGGCGAGCGCGCACTGCAGTCCCTCGTCCGTGTGGGACGGCGGAAGCCGGACGTCGACAACGGCGACGTCCGGCTCCAACTCGGCCAGGGCCTTGGTGAGTTCGGGCCCGGTCTCGACTGCGGCGGCGATCTCGAAGTCGAATGCCTCCAGCATCCGGACCAGACCGTCACGCAGCAGGAAGAGATCTTCGGCTAGGACAACTCGCAAGGGATCTCCATGGTCACCATGGTCGGGCCGCCCGCGGGACTGCTGACGGCCAGTACGCCGTCGAATGTACCGAGTCGGCGTTCGATCCCGCTCAGCCCGGACCCCGCCCCGATGGACGCGCCGCCCTTGCCGTTGTCGGTGACCGCGACGCGCAGCATGCCGTCCGTGTGGTGGATGTCCACCCAGACGCGGTCGGCGCCCGCGTGCTTGATGGTGTTCGTCAGGGCCTCGCTCACCGCGAAGTACACCGCCGACTCCACCGGCTCGTCGGCCCGGCCGAACAGCTCCACGTCCACGTCCGTCTGTACCGGAAGCCGCAGCGCCAGGGCCTTCACCGCGTCGCCGAGGCCGCGCTCGGCGAGCACCGGCGGGTGGATCCCGCGGACCAGGTCGCGCAGCTCGGTCAGCGCCTCGCCGGAGTTCTGCCGGGCCTTGGCGATCATCTCCTTGGCCTTTTCCGGGTTCTTCTCGATCATCGCCTCGATGGTGCCGAGGTCCATGCCCATCGCGACCAGGCGGGCCTGCGCGCCGTCGTGCAGATCCCGCTCGATGCGGCGGAGTTCGGCGGCGGAGGAGTCCACGGCATCGTGCCGGGTCTCGGTCAACCGGTCGACGCGCCGGGTCAGTTCGCGCTCCCGCATGGAGGTGGTGGGCGCGAGGAACGTGCGGGTGAGGAGGAAGTGGGCGCGCAGGATGGAGGGGTTGGCGAAGACGCCGGTGATGCCGAGCGCGGTACCGAGCAGGGCCGCCATGTTGGCGTCGCCCTGCGAGGTGACGTGGATGAAGCCGTACCACTCGCCGCCGCCCGCGTTGTAGATCGGCTCCCAGACGCCGAGGGCGAGGACGTAGCCGTACACCATGTAGAGCAGCAGCGCGGGCGCGAAGATCACCGTGACGTAGCCCGCGGTCATGTCGACGAGCAGCCACTGGAGATCCCGCCAGGTCGCCGGGTCCTTCAGCATCAGCGAGGTGCGCTCCACCTGCCCGGTGACGCCACTGCGCAGGTCCGCGGGGAAGGGGCGGTAGGGACGCGGGATGTGGACGTCCGACCACGCGCCTGCCTGGGCGCGGCGCAGGTCGGCCCACTTGCGTACGCCGGTCAGGACGAGCGGAGTCGTGAAGACGCCGATGCCCAGCGTGATGAAGGAGATGGACAGGACCGACAGCACGAAGAGGGTGATCGAACCGGCGAGCATGGTGACCGACAGGAAGAGCCCCCGGGCTCCCGCGATCACGGATTCACGGACCCTCGTCATCTTCTGATCCCCATCTCTTCTTCGAGCTCTTCTTCGCGCTCTTCCGGCTTCTCCAGTGGCATGGACACATTCTCGCCGCTGGGATCGGCCCCGGTCATTGGGTCCGGCACCCGAGCAGGGGGTGTACCTGACGACACCCCCGTATGTCGCCCTGTGCTTCGGACAGTGGGGGCTTCGGCGGCTGGGTGGGCTGGCCCCGGATTTCTAGCGTTGTCCCCGTCAACCACCGGCTTATCCAACGCTTATCCATGGGGGCGAAAACGCCATGAGGCCAAACCTCGCGGCACGACTCGGTGTGTGGAGTGCCCACCACCGCAAGACGGCCATCCTCGGCTGGCTGCTCTTCGTCGTGCTCGCCACGACCATCGGCGGGGCCTCGGGCATGGTCACCGCGTCCGACGACGAGATGGGGGTCGGCGACTCGGGCCGGGCCGCGGCGATCCTCGAGGACGCGGGCGTCGAAGAGCCCGCGGGCGAGCTCGTCATGGTCAGTTCCAAGACGGCGGACGGCTGGCGGGACGCGGCGAGCGACCTCTCCAAGGCGCTGTCCGCGACCGGCGAGACGAGGAACATCCAGGCGCCGCTGCCCTCCAAGGACGGCAAGGACGCGCTCCTGCGCTTCCAGATGAAGGGCAAGTCCGACGAGGCGGCCGACCGCGTCCAGCCGGTGCTCGATGCGGTGCGGAAGGCGAAGGACAAGGGCGCCGAGGACGGTCTGGCCGTCTACCAGTTCGGCGACGCCAGCTCCGAGAAGCATCTCGGTGACCTGCTCTCGGACGACTTCACCAAGGCCGAGTTCACCGCGGTGCCACTGGCGCTCGGCATTCTCCTGGTCGCGTTCGGGGCCGTGGTCGCGGCGCTGCTCCCGGTCGGGCTCGCGCTGACCGCGTGCGTGGCGGCCTTCGGCCTGCTCTCGCTCGCCAGCCACCAGCTGCACCTCTTCGAGACGACGTACTCGGTGATGTTCCTGATGGGGCTCGCGGTCGGCGTCGACTACTGCCTCTTCTATCTGCGGCGCGAGCGGGACGAGCGGGCGGCTGGACATGACGCCGACACCGCGCTGCGGATCGCGGCGGCCACCAGCGGGCGTGCCGTCCTGGTCTCGGGCCTGACGGTGATGGTCGCGATGGCGGGCATGTTCCTGTCAGGGCTGCTGCTCTTCAAGGGATTCGCGGTCGCCACGATCCTGGTGGTGTGCGTGGCGATGCTGGGCTCGGTGACGGTGCTCCCTGCGCTGCTCTCCGCGCTCGGCGACCGGATCAACGCGGGGCGCATCCCCTTCCTCAGCCGCAAGGGAACGAAGGGGGAGCAGGGCAAGAAGGGCGCGCACGCCGGCGGAGGCATCGCGGGCAAGCTGCTCCACCCCGTTCTCGCCAGGCCGAAGTTCTTCGCCGTCGGCTCGGCGGTCCTGCTCCTCGCCCTCGCGGCGCCCGCGCTCGGCATGAAGACCGAACAGCTGGGCCTGGAGAAGCAGTTCGGCTCGGACGCCCCGCTCTCGGTCTCCTTCCGGGAGATCACCCAGGAGTTCCCGGGCGGCCCGGCGCCGGCTCAGATCGTCGTCAAGGCGGATGACGCGGCAGGCATCGAGTCGAAGGAGATGCGCGACGCGCTGGCGGCGGTGGTGCGGGACGCGGGCAAGGGTGCCGAACTCACCGTCCACAAGAGCGCGGGCGTGGCCGAGATCGACGTACCCCTGCCCGGCGACGGCAGCGACGCGCGGTCGAAGAAGGCGCTCGGCGGGCTCCGGGACGACGTGGTGCCCGCGGCCTTCGACGGTCTGGACGCGGACGCGTACGTCGGCGGGGACCTCGCGTCGTCCGAGGACTTCAGCGACCAGCTCAGCAAGGGCATCATCCCGGTGTTCGCCTTCATCGCGGCGGTGACGTTCCTGCTGATGCTCTTCAGCTTCCGCTCCGTGGTGATCGCGGTGACGTCCATCGCCCTCAACCTGCTCTCGGTGGGCGCGGCCTACGGTGTGATGACCGCGGTCTTCCAGCACGGCTGGGGCGCGGAGCTGATCGGCTCGGAGCAGGTGGGGGCGGTCGAGAACTGGATACCGCTGTTCGTCCTCGTGGTCCTCTTCGGCCTGTCGATGGACTACCACGTGTTCGTCGTCTCGCGGATCAGTGAGGCGCGGGACAGTGGCCTGGACAACCGCGCGGCGATCCGCGAGGGCATCACGCGGACCGCGGGTGCGGTGACGGGGGCGGCCGTGATCATGGTGGCGGTCTTCGGGGTCTTCGGCACCTTGTCCATGCAGGACATGCAGCAGATGGGCGTGGGCCTCGGCGTGGCGGTCCTGCTTGACGCGACGGTCGTACGGATGGTGCTCCTGCCGTCCCTGATGACGCTCCTGGGAGAGCGCAACTGGCGTACACCGAGCTGGCTTTCGTGGCTTCCTCGGGTCTCGCACGGGGAGCCTTCGGCACTTGAGCAGCCTGCCACCGGCCCGCCGGTTCCGTCGGCCACGGTGTAGGCGCGCTCTGTCAGGGGGGAGGGGGCGTGTGGTGATCCGAGGGCCCGGTGGGGGCCGGGCGCGCAGATCCCCGCGCCCCTGACGGGGCGGTGGGGCGGGAGGGGAGCCCATCCGCGTCGACCCCCCCCTCTTCCCCTCCCCGCCCCCCCACACTCCCCCTCCTCTCCCCGGGGCAGCCCACCCACCAAAG
>NZ_JBVIHP010000012.1:148816-240059 GCF_055570235.1 Streptomyces sp. NPDC031274
GGGGGGAGAGGGAGGGGGGTGGGGGGAGGATGGGGGGGGGGACAAGAAAGCACGCCCCCGCGGCTCGGAGGGGGGACCGGGCCGAACCCCCCCCCCCCCCCCCCCCGCCGCCCCGTTCTCCCTCTTACAGCCCCAGCGCCTTCGCTTCCTTCTCCGGGGCCAGGCCCACCACCGGACGGTCGGGGCGTTGCGGGGCCCGGCCGCCGATCGAACGGAGCCAGGCCCAGGTGTCCGCGACCGTCTCCGCGACGGGCCGCGCCCGTAGCCCCGCGGCCACCGCCTTCTGCGTCGACGTGCGGTGCATGGAGTCGTACATTTCCCCTGGAGGCGCCCACACGGGGAGTTCCATCCATGGTTCGATGCCGTGCTCGGCGATCACCGAGGGTTCGGTCCAGCGCAGTTCGGCGTCGGCCGCACCGGCCACCGCGACGCACGCCTCCAAGAACTCCTCCATCGTGGTGTGCGCGAGGGGGGAGACGATGTTGTACGGGCCGTGCAGACCCGCGACAGCCGCGTCGAGAACCCACTGTGCGAGGTCACGCGCATCGATGTACTGGAGGCCCGACTCCCTTGGCCCCGGGGCCAGTACGGGACCGCCCCGGGCGACCCGGTTCAGCCACCACGGCAGCCGCCCGATGTTCTCGTACGGACCGAGGATCAGTCCCGCACGGGCGAGCACCGTGCGCTGGGCCCCGAACTCCGCGACGGCCGCGAGCTCCCCGCCCCGCTTGTCCTCGGCGTACGCCACCGCGTCCGCGTCGGGATCTCCCCCGACGAGGGAGTGGCTCTCGTCGGACCCCGCCGCTATCGGCCACTCGTACACGGAGACGCTCGACACGTACGCGTACCGCCCGGCCCGCCCCGCGAGCAGCCGCGCCGCGTCGCGCACGGCACTCGGCGCCCCCGACCAGGTGTCGACGACCAGGTCCCAGTCCCCGTCGGAGGCGGCGAGCGCGTCGAGACCGCCCTCCGCCGTACGGTCGCCGAGCAGCGACACCGCGCCTGCGGGTGCCTCATGGCGCCCGCGGTGGAAGACCGTGACCTCCCAGTCGCGCGCGAGGGCAGCCTCGACGACGGCCCGCCCCACGAACTCCGTACCACCCAGCATCAGAAGTCTCATGCCGACGACTCTGCACGCCCCGCCCGGCCGGGGGGAACCGGTTTCTGCTGGTGGCAGAGCCCGGCCCCACCGGGAACCCGATGGCCCGGAAACCCTCAGGTCAGCCAGGTCAGCGCGGCGTCGGCGGCGCGTACTTGTAACCCACCCGCCGCACCGTCTGGATCGTCTGACGGTGGTCGGCACCCAGCTTGCGCCGCAGCCGCGCGATGTGGACGTCGACGGTGCGCCCGTCGCCCACGTGCCCGTACCCCCACACCGTGGTCACCAGCTGATCGCGCGTGTGCACCCGGTGCGGGTGGGCGACGAGATGCGCGAGCAGCTCGAACTCCAGGTAGGTGAGGTCGAGTTGCTTGCCGTCGACCTGCGCCGCGCGCTGCACGGAGTCGATCCGGACGGGCCCGGCGGACGCCTGATCCTGGCCGAGTCCCTGCCCGGCAGGACGCAGCGGCTCGGGCTCGGCGGCGTGGGGCTCCTGCCCGGCCGGTACGAGGACGAGGTAGCCGACCATCGGCGGCTGGCCCGGCAGAGTGGGCAGCGTGTGCTGGGGCGCGGGCAGCCAGGTCGCGCCCGGCGGCAGGAAGTCGGTGATCTGCGCCACCTCGTCCGGGGCGACGGCTCGCAGCCGCCCCCGGCCGGGGCCGGGCAGTGGTGTGGCGGTGGCCGTGGCGGTGGAAGCGGTGGACGCCGAGAAGGAACGGGAGTTCGCCATGGAGGTCAGCTCTTTCGCGCGGAGGAGTCGTCAGTCAACGAGGACGTACGTACGTCGTGCGCGTCAGGCGAAGGCCGGGTGAACGGCTTTAGAGGGCCTGCGCGTTCGTCGCGCGGCAACACACCCGGTCGAAATCATGGTGCTGACGGGAAGGCCAGAACGGCTCGAGGTCGTGATGCCGACCTGTCGCGATGTTCCCGTAGCTGCCCATGCCCCCATTGAAGCAGATGGGAGGGGCGGCGGTCGTTCCCTCTCGCACGCTGATACGGCTCCTTGGCGAACCCTTGGCTTGAAATGGCCCCTCCGGGCGGCCCTCCAGGCGGCCGGGCAGGCGGCCAGGCAGGCGGCCATGCCGAAAGGGGCGCCCACCGATGCGGCGGGCGCCCCCTTCAGGAACGTACGAGGGAGGCACGTGGCACGTACGGGATCAGACCTGGCCGGCCTTCTCCAGGGCGGTGCAGCAGGTGTCGACGAGCAGGCGCGTCACGACGTACGGGTCGACGTTCGCGTTCGGGCGGCGGTCCTCGATGTAGCCCTTCTGCTCCACCTCGACCTGCCACGGGATACGGACCGAGGCGCCGCGGTCGGAGACGCCGTACTTGTACTCGTCCCACGGAGCGGTCTCGTGCAGACCGGTCAGGCGGTCGTCGATGCCCGCGCCGTAGTTCTTGACGTGGTCGAGCGGCTTCGAGCCCTCGCCGAGGGACTCGCAGGCGGTGATGATCGGCGCGTAGCCCTCGCGCATCGACCTGGTCGAGAAGTTCGTGTGCGCGCCCGCGCCGTTCCAGTCGCCCTTCACCGGCTTCGGGTCGAGCGTGGCCGACACCTTGAAGTCCTCGGCGGTGCGGTAGAGCAGCCACCGGGCGATCCACAGCTGGTCGGAGACCTCGAGCGGCGCCAGCGGGCCGACCTGGAACTCCCACTGTCCCGGCATGACCTCGGCGTTGATGCCGGAGATGCCGAGGCCCGCCTTGAGGCAGTTCTCCAGGTGCGCCTCTACGACGTCACGGCCGAAGATCTCGTCCGAGCCGACGCCGCAGTAGTAGCCGCCCTGCGCGGCCGGGAAGCCGCCGACGGGGAAGCCGAGCGGGCGGTCGCCCTCGAAGAAGGTGTACTCCTGCTCGATGCCGAAGATCGGCTCCTGCGAGGCGAACCGCTCCTCGACCTCGGCGAGCGCGGCACGGGTGTTGGACTCGTGCGGCGTCATGTCCGTGTTGAGGACCTCGCACAGGACGAGTACGTCGTCGCCGCCGCGGATCGGGTCGGGGCAGGTGAAGACCGGCTTCAGTACGCGGTCGGATGCGTGACCCTCGGCCTGATTGGTGCTGGACCCGTCGAAGCCCCAGGTGGGGAGCTCCGCGCCGTCCGTCATTATCTTCGTCTTCGAACGGAGCTTGGCGGTCGGCTCGGTGCCGTCGATCCAGATGTACTCAGCCTTGAAGGTCACGGGGCCATCCTTAAAGCGCTCGGTACGGCGCAGAACGTGCGGGTGCTGCGGAGCCGTGGTGATGCCGGGGAGCATGCCAACGGGCGATTTCCCGTCCATTGCTCGCATGTGAACCCGGTGTTACCCGCGGTGTATGTGGCTCACTTCACGCCTTCACTCCGTCACTGCGCTCCCCGCGTCACGCGCGTCACGTGATGACGGCGTCGGCCGCCGCGATGGGCAGCCCGATCGTCGCGTCCGCCATACCGGGCGGCACGGCTTAACGCCGCCGACAGTCCGCACGGAGCGCGCCGAAGGGTGGCGCCGTATACGCCGTGAAACCTCAGGCTCCGCACGGCGCACTCCTACCGGGACAGCGCGTCCCGTACCGCCTCCTCCGTGCGCCCCACCACCGCGGTGCCGTCGTCGGCGGTGATGATGGGCCGCTGGATGAGCTTGGGGTGCTCGGCGAGCGCCGTGATCCAGCGGTCGCGGCCAGACGCGTCGCGCGGCCAGGCCTCGCGGTCCTTCAGGTTCAGCTCCTTGGCGGCGTCCTCCTGGGTGCGCGTGATGTCCCACGGCTCCAGGCCGAGCCGGTCGAGGACGGCACGGATCTCGTCCTCGCCGGGTACGTCGTCGAGGTAGTGGCGGACGGTGTAGTCGGCACCCTCCGCGTCGAGCAGGGTGAGCGCGCTGCGGCACTTCGAGCAGGCGGGATTGATCCAGATCTCCATGCGCACACGCTACCTCCGCCCCATCCGTCACACCCCCTCAAAGCCCGTCTGGCCAGCGGCGATTGTCAGTGCCCGGCAGTAGAATTGAAGCAGTGTTCGAGGGTTCCCGACGGGGGTTCCTGACCGCGACAGGAGGATGCCTGTGCCCGCTGCCGCACTCACATCGAAGTCGAAGCGCAATGCTTCCCGGCCCGTGATCATCGACCCGACGTTCGCACCACTGGAGAAGCGACCGCTCCCGGCCGGACGGCCGCGCGAGTGGTACATCACGCACAACCGGCGCCTGAAGGCCATGCGCCTGGCGATAGCCCTCCTCGACTCGGGCGTCTATCTGGCGAACCAAGCGAGCAACACCCGGATCCGGAGCATGGCGGAGGACGTGGGAATCCACCCGCCGTCGGACATCACCTGCCATATGGTGCGTGCCCTCATGCGCTACAGCCGCTGAGCTGTCGCACGGAGGCGTACGGACGTGCACGGACGCGTACGGACGTGCGTGGACGTGCACGGACGTGCACACGGGCGGGGGTCTCAGGCCCCCGCCCCTCGGCAGGGTCACCCGTTCGCCGTATCCGGCATGCGTACGCGCCTACGGCGGCATTGGCTGCTGCTGAGAGGAGGCTGTTGCCTGGAGTTGCCGACGGAGAGGGGCCAGGGGCGATGACCACCCCGGACGAGCGTGCCCGCCAGGGCAGAGCCGCCCGCAAGCATGCCTCCCGTTCCTCGCACGGGGCCTGGATACCCTCCGCCGACCGCCCCGATCCGGTGGCTGTCCTCGAACGGCAGGGCGCGGACCGCGTACAGGAGCTGCTGCCCATCCGGTACGCCCGCATGGCCGCCTCCCCCTTCTCCTTCCTGCGGGGCGCCGCCGCCGTCATGGCGGGAGACCTCGCCGTCCAATGGCACACCGGGCTCATGGTCCAACTCTGCGGCGACGCCCACCTGTTGAACTTCGGCCTGTTCGCGTCGCCGGAACGCACCCTGCTCTTCGACCTCGACGACTTCGACGAGACCTGCCCGGGGCCCTTCGAGTGGGACGTCAAACGCCTGGCCGCGAGCATCGCCGTGGCGGCCGGCGGCAACGGCCACCCCGAAGCCAGGGCGCGCGAGGCATGCCTCGCGGCGGTGGCGGCGTACCGCGCGTCGATGAGGCGCCTGGCGGGTCTCGGCGAACTGGCCGTCTGGTACGAACGGACGGACGCGCAGGACCTGTTGCCCCTCATCCGCTCCGACCGCCACCGCGAGCGCGCGGCGACCACCCTCGACCGGGCCCGCCGCCGTACGAGCCTGCAGGCGCTCGGCAAGCTGACAGAGGAGGTGGACGGGGCTCCCGGCGTCCGCCGCATCATCCACGACCCGCCGCTCCTCGAACCGGCGCGCGCCCCGGACCTCGCGGCCGTGCGCAAGATCTTCGGCGACTACCGCTCCACGCTCGCCGAGGAGCGCCGACTCCTCCTCGACCGCTACCACTTCGTGGACGCGGCGCGGAAAGTGGTGGGCGTGGGCAGTGTCGGCACCCGCTGCTTCATCGTGCTCCTCGCCGGGCGCGACGCCGACGACCCGCTCTTCCTCCAGATCAAGGAGGCGGTCCGCTCGGTACTGGAGGACCACCTTCCGGCAGGACCGTACGCCCATCCCGGCCACCGCGTGGTCGCGGGCCAGCGCCTGCTCCAGGCGGCGAGCGACATCTTCCTCGGCTGGATGACGGGCCCCCAGGGCCGCTCGTACTACTGGCGCCAGCTCCGCGACATGAAGGGCTCGGCGGACGTCGAGGCCATGTCCGCCTCGGAGCTGCGCTCCTACGCCCGGCTCTGCGGCACGGCTCTGGCCCGCGCCCACGCCCGCTCCGGCGACCGCGTGGCCATAGCCGCCTACTTGGGCGGCTCCGACACGTTCGACCGGGCGATCGCGGACTTCGCGCTGCGCTACGCCGTGCAGAACGCCGAGGACCACGCGGCGCTGACGGAGGCGATCGCCTCGGGGGTGGTGAACGCCGAGGATCCCAGGCCGCTCTAAGAGACGGTGGACGCCTTCGCCGCGCTGCGGGAGCGCCCTCTGCGCCCATGATCGGTACGACGCTTCCGCCGAGCGGGCGGGGCGGGGCGGGCACGGCACCCGGCGGAAGCGAATCAGACGTACCTGGGACGGCTGGGCACCCTGGTATCAGAGACGGCTGGACACCCTCGTCCCCGGGACGACTAGCGGATCTCGTCAGGGACCACCGTCAGCCACCGCTTGTCGGCGGTCACCTTCTGGCCGAGCTCCCGCTGCCGGTCCGCGTTCTTCTGCTTCATCTCGTCCAGCTGCTTCATGTACGAGTCCTTGCGGTTGACCCAGACCCGCGCCCCGCCGTGCGCCACGTCCGCCGAGTGGAACAGCATCGGGCCGTCGCTCACCGGGGTGTCGCCCGCCGCCAGGACGGGCTTCTTCCACTCGTCGATGTACGTGTTGATGGCCGCGGGCTTGCCCTGGTACCAGGTCAGCGGCGCCCACAGGTTCGGCGTCAGCTCGCGCTTGGCGAGCTTCTTCTCGTCGAAGCGGCCCTCAGCGATCTCCTTGCGGGAGCTGGTGAGCTTGCCCGTCTTGCGGTCCTTGAGCTGCAGGCCGACGCCGATGACGTTCTCGGGCTTCACGTTGTAGCCGTACTTGGGGTCGGCGAGGACCATCCGCACCAGGTCCTCGCTGGCCGCGCTGACGACGTACACCTCGATGCCGTGCCCTTGCAGCGAGTTGTAGAGCTCCTGCATGCCGGTGAAGAACTCGGGCTTCTTGACCTCGGTCTTCGTCAGCTTCCCGTCCTCGTAGTACTCGGCGGGGATGGGCTTGTCATAGGCCAGGAGCTCGTCGACGTACCCCTTGAGCTCCTTCAGCGTGAAACCGGAGAAGATCTGCGCGGCCCACGGGTAGGAGACCTGGTCGTCGATCTCGCAGAGCCGGGTGTAGTAGCTGTAGAGGCTCTCCTTGTGCTTCGCCGTGTCCTTGAAGGGGATGATCTTCAGTGACGGGTCCATCGACTTGCGGGTCAGCACCCCCTTCATCTCCAGGAAGGGCAGGAGGGACTCCTCCAGGTCGTTGCGGTACGTCGTGTTGTCCGCGTCGAAGACGGCGTACGCGCCCTTGTGCTCGTTCTTCGCGATGACCTTGCCCAGCTTCTTCGCGACCGGCTTGGGCCAGTGCTTCAGCTCGGCCGTGGCCTTCGAGGTCTTCGCGGCGGTTCTCGCCGAGGCGTCCGCGGCCGTCGCGTCCGTGCTCGGCCAGAGAGCCGTGCCCGCGAGAACGGCCGCGGTGAGCGCGCCCGCCGTGCCGAGTACGGCCAGCTTGCCCTTTGCCTTTACTACTTTTACTGCCTTTGCTGCCATGGTTCTGTGCCCCCTGAGAGCGGTCTGCGCCCCGTCCGGAGCGGCGGGTCATCGTATGGGGTGGGACGGCGGATTCCCATGATCGACATCACCGGACGGAACGGGCATGGGTCGGCCGTGGGCGGGTAGTGGGATGGGACGCCTGCCGGGGTGCTCGGGCTTGCTCAGGTGCGTTCCGGGCTCAGGTGCGCTCCGGTCTGCTCGTGGGCCTGCTCGGGCTTGCTCCGGTCTGCTCGTGGGCCTGCTTCGGAGCGGCGCTCATCGCATACTGGTGGGCATGGAGACCGTCTCCCGCGAGTTCGTGCGGGCCGCTCCGCGGCTCGACGGCATGGTCGTGTCCGCCGTCGGCTACCGCACGGCGGGTGAGCTGCCCGGCCTGCACCGCGGCCTGCCGTCCCCGTATCTGACGCTGATCTTCTCGCTGGACGGTCCCGTCGCCACCGGCCGCAGTCCCGAGCAGGCGGTCGGCCCCGATGCCATCCGCACGGACATCGTCCTGGGCGGCCTGCACCAGTCCCCGGCGTACGTCGTGCGGCCCGAGCACGAGGCGGGCATCCAGCTCGCCGTGCATCCGCTCGCCGCCCGCGCCCTGTTCGGCGTACCGGCCTCGTTGCTGACCGGTGACCTGGTGACGTCCGGCGCGGACGTGATGGGGCGCCGCGCCGTCGACGTACGGGAGCTGCTGTGCGAGCAGGGTGGGTGGGAGGAGCGATTCGCCTCCCTGTCCGGCTACCTGAGGCAGCGCGTGGCCGACGCCGACGCGAACGGAGCCGTACGGCCCGAGGTCGCCGAGGCCTGGGCCTGGCTGGCCCGGCACCGGGGCGTCGGCACCCTGCGCGGCCTCTCCCGGCACGTGGCGCTCAGCGAACGCCGCCTGACCACGCTCTTCCGTGCCGAGACGGGCCTGAGCCCCAAGCAGGCGGGCCGTCTGATGCGCTTCCAGCGCGCCCGCGACGCCGTCGTACGCCCTGTCGCCTCGGGTGGCGCCCCCGACCTGGCCCGCGTCGCCGCCGACTGCGGCTACTACGACCACTCCCATCTGGTACGGGACTTCCGGCAGTACACCGGGGTGAGTCCCAGCGGCTGGCTGGCCGAAGAGTGCCGGAATATCCAAGCCGGGAGCCATGGCGGGGGCGAAGAGTAGGACTCATGGACACCAACGAGAAGCAGCAGTCCCAGTCCCAGCCTCAGTCCAAGCCCCAGTCCCAGGCCCAGCCCCAGTCCCAGCCCCGGTCGACCTCCGCTTCGGCCGGGCGCGCCCCCGATGTCTGGCCGTCGCTCCAGGCCAACGACGCCCCCGCCCTGATCGACTTCCTGGTCGGCACGGTCGGCTTCCTGCGCACCGCCGTCTACGAGGACGGCGACCGCGTGGCCCACGCCGAGCTCGACTGGCCCGAGGGCGGCGCCGTCATGCTCGGCTCGTACGACGAGAAGTCGCAGGACTGGTGCCTGAAGCCGGGCACCTTCGGCGCGTACGTCGTCACCGATCACGTGGACGACCTCTACCAGCGGCTCAGCGCCGCCGGAGTCGAGATCATCCGTGAGATCGAGGACCAGCCGTACGGCAGCCGGGAGTTCGCGATCGCCGACCCCGAGGGCAACAAGTGGTCCTTCGGCACCTACCGCGGCGCACCGAGGCCCGACCAGGCGTCCTGACCGGGCTTCCTGCTCAGGCGTCCTGACCAGGCATTCTGAGGGGTGCCCTGACCTCGCGTGATAGCTTGCGGACGCCAGTCGACCCACACCAGGGCCAGGGAATCCGGTGCGAATCCGGAACTGACGCGCAGCGGTGAGGGGGTACGGGCGGGGCCACGGCCACTGGGCGTCCACGGACGCCTGGGAAGGCGCCCCGTCCGGCCGATCCCCGAGTCCGAAGACCTGCTGGCCGCCTTCGCCCGCGCACCGAGCGGCGGAGGTGACGAAGCAGGCCAGGCTCCGCGTATGAGCCGTGAGACTCAAGGGATCGTGTGTCCTCCACAGCCCGTCGTGTACGTATACCCGTCTTCCTCAGTTTCTTCAGTGCGGCTCTGGTCGTCACGCTGACCTCCTGCGGCGGCTCGCCTGCCTCCTCCACCACGGACAAGAAGGCCGACGGCTATCCACTGACCCTGACCTCCTGCGGCAAGAAGGCGGAGATCAAGGCGCCGCCGCAGCGGGCGGTCTCCCTCGACCAGGGCTCCACCGAGATCCTGCTCTCCCTCGGACTCGCGGACCGCATGGTCGGCACCGGGACCTGGACGGACCCGGTGCTCAAGGGACTGGAGAAGGACAACGCCAAGGTGCCCCGGATCGCCGACAGCTACCCCTCCTTCGAGAAGGTCCTCGCCAAGGAACCGGACTTCGTCACCGCGTCCTTCCTGGCGACGGTCAGCAAGGGCGGCGTCGCGGACCGCGCCAAGTTCGCCGAACTCGGCGTACCCGCCTACGTCTCACCGTCCGACTGCGCGGGCAAGGACAACAGCGGCGACGGTGACGGCAAGCGGGTCAAGACGCTGACCATGGACACGGTGTACGGCGAGGTGCGGGACCTGGCCAAGGCCTTCGGGGTCGAGAAGCGCGGCGAACGCCTGATCACGGAGCTCAAGGGCCGGGTGGCGAAGGCAACGAAGGAGATCGACGCGTCCGACACGACCCTCCTCTACTGGTTCGCCAACTCCGACGCCCCCTACATCGCGGGCTGCTGCGGAGCGCCGGGCATCATCACCCGCGAGCTCGGCACGGAGAACGTCTTCGACGACACCCGCGAGGAGTGGCCCCAGATCAACTGGGAGACGGTGGCGGACCGCGACCCGGACGTCCTGGTCATCGGCGACCTCACCCGCAAGTCGCAGACGGCTGAGAGCGCGAAGAAGAAGATCGAGTTCCTGGAGTCCAACCCGGTCACCAAGAACCTGACCGCGGTGAAGAAGAAGCGGTACGTGCTGCTGAGCGGCCAGGCCATGAACCCGTCGATCCGTACGGTGGACGGCGTTGAGCAAGTCGCCGACGCGTTGCGCGAGTTCGGGCTCGACAAGTGAGGGGTGGCGCCGGTGTCGGCGCCGGTGCCCGTGCCCGTGTCGGTCTCGGTGTCGGCGCCGGTTCCCGTGTCGGCGTCGCGGGCGGTGTACGCCGCGCCCTGCTCTGGACGACGGGACTCGCCGCCCTCGCCCTCTCCGTGGCGGTGGCCGTCACGATCGGCCCCGCCGACATCTCCGTACTGGACGTGTGGTCGGCGGTGGCCGCCCACCTCGGCTGGGGCGAGGCGACGCTGACGCCGATCCGGGACGGCATCGTCTGGAACCTGCGCATGCCGCGCACGCTCCTCGCGGCGGTCTGCGGCGCGGGCCTCGCGGTGTGCGGAACGGTCCTCCAGTCCCTCCTGCGCAATCCGCTGGCCGACCCCTTCGTGCTCGGTGTCTCCTCGGGCGCTTCCACGGGGGCGGTCGCGATCGTCGTCCTGGGGGTCGGCGGGGGAGTGGTGTCGATCTCGGCGGGGGCCTTCGTGGGGGCCCTCTGCTCGTTCGCCCTCGTCCTGCTGCTCAGCCACACCCTGGGCGGGAGCACCGACAGGGTGGTGCTTTCCGGGGTGGCGGCGATGCAGCTCTTCTCCGCGCTCACTTCCTTCGTGATCCTGACGGCGGGCAACGCGGAGACGACGCGGGGTGTCCTGTTCTGGCTGCTCGGCTCGTTGAGCGGGGTGGGCTGGACGGATGTCTGGCTGTGCGGGGCGGTGCTCGTCGTCGCCCTCGTGATCTGCCTGGCGCATGCCCGCACCCTGGACGCGTTCGTGTTCGGCCAGGACGCGGCGGCGACGCTGGGAGTCCACGTGGCCCGTACCCGCCTCCTGCTGCTCTCCACCACGGCCCTGCTCACGGCGGCGCTGGTCAGCAGCGCGGGCGCCATCGGCTTCGTCGGCCTGGTCCTGCCGCACGCGGCCCGCGCCCTGGTCGGCTCGGGGCACGCGCGACTGCTCCCGGTCACGGCGCTCGCGGGCGCGGTGTTCCTGGTGTGGGTGGACACGCTCGCCCGTACGGTCCTGGACCCGCAGGAGGTCCCGGTGGGCGTGGTGACGTCCCTGATCGGCGTACCGGCATTCGTCCTGGTCCTCTACCGCACGCGAAAGGCGACGTGACCGACGACGTGATCGAGGACATGACGGACGACATGACCAACGCCGTGACCGACAACATGACCGCCGCCGTGACCGGCGACGTGATCCCGCACGCTGCTGTCCCCGGCCTGCGAGCCGACCGAGTGACCAGAACGGCGGGCGGCCACCTCATAGTCGACGGAGTGACCCTGGCCCCGCCCCCCGGAGCGACGGTCGGCCTGCTCGGCCCGAACGGCTCGGGCAAGTCCACCCTCCTGCGCATCCTGGCGGGCGTCCTGGCCCCGGCATCGGGAGCGGTCACGCTGGACGGCCGTCCACTGCGGGACGTGGGCCGCCGCACGGTGGCACGCAGGGTGGCGGTGGTGGACCAGGACGCCACCACGCAGGTCGAGTTGTCGGTGGAGGAGGTCGTACGCCTGGGCCGCATCCCGCACCGCAGAGCGTGGTCCCCGTCCACGCCCAAGGACGACGAGGCGGTCCACGAGGCGCTGACCCGCACAGGCCTCGCCGACCGCGCGGGCCAGTCCTGGCACACCCTCTCCGGCGGCGAACGCCAACGGGTCCAGATAGCCAGGGCCCTGGCCCAGGCCCCCGAGGAACTCCTCCTGGACGAGCCGACCAACCACCTGGACATCCAGCACCAACTGGACCTCCTGTCCCTGGTCGCCGACCTCCCTCTGACCAGCGTGATCGCCCTGCACGACCTGAACCTGGCCGCCATGTTCTGCGATCACGTACTGGTCCTGCGTGAAGGCGTGGCCCACGCGGCGGGCACACCGTCCGAGGTGATCACGGAGGAGCTGATCGCGAAGGTGTACGGGGTACGGGCGGTGGTGACGAGGGTGGACGACGGCCCGGACAGCCGCCCGTCGATCCGCTTCCTGAGGGGCTGAGTTCCTCTCCGAGGTGTCCGCGAGGCCAGTCAGTCGAGCTGCAGACGTTCGGCGAGGCCCGCGGCGGTGAAGGCGACGACGAGTTCGGTGCGGCCCTCGGTGAAGTGGGCCCAGCTGTCGAAGTGGACGGGTACGACCCGGCGCGCGCCGAGGATCTTCGTGGCCTCGGCGGCCTGGGCGCTGTCGAGGACGATGGGTGCGCCGTCGAACAAGAGGGGGAAGCGGGGCGCGCCGGCGAAGAGGACGGCGGTGTCCACAGGGCCGAAGCGCGCGGCCGTCTCCTCGACCGCGGTGAGCGAGGCGTTGTCGCCGCTGACGTAGACCGTGGGCAGGCCGTCGCCGGTCAGGACGAAGCCGACGACCTCGCCGGTGAGCGGTTCGACGTCCTCGCGCTTGCCGGGACCGTGCACGGCGGGCACGCCCGTCACGGTCACGTGGCCGCCGCCGGGCCGGTCGAGCTCGACGGACTCCCAGTCGTGCAGCCCCTTCGCCCTGTCCCCGAGGCTGTCGCGCAGGCGGCGCCCGCCACCGGGCGTGGTGAGGGTGAGCGGTACGTCGGCGAGCAGGGCGCGGCCGGAGACATCGAGGTTGTCGGGGTGCTCGTCGTGCGAGAGCAGGACCACGTCGACGGGGCCGAGCGCGGAGCGGGGGACGGAAGCGGGCGCGGTCTTGGTCAGGCCGGGACCGCCCGGGGCCGGGTACTCGCCGGGTGCGTCGAAGGTGGGGTCGGTGAGGAACCTCAGACCGCCGTACTCGAAGAGGGCGGTCGGGCCGCCGAAGACGCGTACGGGGAACTGCTCGTCGGCCGTGCCGGAAGCAGCCATGGAGGACGTGGATGACATGGGGGAGATACACCTCACGGATGGGAAACAATCTATCCGTGAGAAACGGTAGCCGCCTCTCACGGATGAAGGCAATGCGTACCATGAGAAAGGTGAACGAGATCCAGACGGCCGAGCCTGCGGAGCTGGCCGAAACTACCGAGTCGGCGCCGCTGCCCGCCGAGCCGGTGTCACCGCCCACCGAGTCGGCCGAGCCGACGTCACTTCCCGCCGAGTCGGCCGAGCAGGTGTCACCGCCTACCGGGTCGGCCGAGCAGGTGTCACCGTCTACCGGGTCGGCCGAGCTGACCTCACCGCCCACCGAGCCCGCGCCACCGCCCGCGCCGGGAGCGGACCAGTACCCCGCACTCGACTTCGCCAACAGCGCCATCGCCCTGCCCGGCGGCCAGTTCACCGACTTCCTTGGCACCCCGGCGGCCGCGAACCGGTGGCTCACCGAACGCGACCTGGCACCGGCCGACTCGGGTCTGCAGGAGATGTGTACGGCTCAGCTGCGCACCCTGCGGGAACAGATCCGTTCCCTGCTCGCCGCCAGGCTGGACGGCTGCGCACCCCCGGCGAGCGCGCTTGCCGCCCTCAACGAGGCCCTGACCAGGGCACCCGCGGCCTCCCTGCTCCACTGGGACCCCGCACGCGGCATGTACCGCGCCGCGTCCCACCCCACGACGCAGATCGTCGAGCACGCCCTGGCGACCCTCGCCGCCGACGCCGCCGCCCTGCTCACAGGCCCCGACGCCGAACGCCTTACCGCCTGCGGCTCCCCTCCCTGCAACCGCTACTTGCTGCGCCACGGCCGCCGCCACTGGTGCTCAACGCGCTGCGGAGACCGCGCCCGCGCGGCCCGCGCGTACGCCCGGCGTACGCGGCAGAAGTCGGCCTGATACGGCCGACACGGCTCGGTCTGATCCCGGCCCACACCGCCAGGCAAACGAGGGCCGCCACCCCGACTCACTCCGGAGCGGCGGCCCTTGGCCTCTTCGGTCTCGCCCGCCAGGCAAGGGAAGCGCTCACCTGACATGCGCCTATCCTTGCTGGTCGTCGCCGTCGTCACTGCCTACTGCAGAGGGGTGCGGAAGTGTCCGTCCTGGGGCAACCAGTGACCTGCTCGCCAAGGTGCCTTCCCCGGGCCCAGCATGCTGTGGCCACTGCACTCTGGCGCTACACGGCAACGCCATTGGCCAAGCCGTACCGTGTGCGCGGATGCATCCCGGACCCGGGCGAGGCTTCGGTGACCGTCGCGCTGTGGACCGGCCCCGCGGCACGGGAGAAGCGGAACCTCTTCCTGTCCGTCCCGCTCGTAGCCGATGACTTGCCCGTTCCTGCGACGCAGGTCGTCGCAGGACTGATGCGGCTGAGCCGGGGGACGCACCTGTTCGGCTCCACCGGCCGCCGCTACGACGGCAAGCCCGTTCTCAACGGCAACAACATGGTCGAGGGGAGACCCAGCCCGTGCCTGTGCGGGGAAACCAGCGACCCTGAGGGCCCGCGCGGCTTCTACTTCGAGCGGCCCGGGGAACCGTCGGCTCACTGGGCAACAGCCCGTCCCGCGGAGTCACCGGGAAGCGGCGGTCACCCGCGCCTCGTTCCTGTCTGGGCAAGATCACGTTGAACACGGGCCCTGGCTGCCCGAGTTCTCAGTCGTCCGAGATGCCGCTTACTGGGGTCGTGGCTCGTCGAGGTACTGGTCGGCCCAGGCGCTGATGATGTGAGCGGCCCGCTGCGCCTGCCCTCGCGCGGTCAACAGATGGTCCGCGCCTTCGAGCGAGATGAAGCTTCGCGGGTGCCGTGCCTCCTGGAAGATCTCCGCGGCATTGGAGATGTCGACGGTGGAGTCGGTGGGCGAATGCGCCACGAGGAGCGGAAGGTCCACCTCGCCGATCCGGTCGCGCAAGTGAGCCCGGCGCACGTCCTCGACGAAGGCGCGCTTGAGAACCAGAGTCCTCCCGCCGACGAACCACTCGTGCGCCCCGTCACTGAGGACGCGATCCAGGACCGAGTCGTACTGCCGCTCGACGTGACTGGGGTCGACGGGCGCCGCAATCGTGGCCAGCGCGCGGAGGCCGACGATCTCGCTCGCGGCTGCGATCGCAGCGGCGCCTCCCCACGAGTGCCCCACCAGCAAATCCACCGGAGTCCCTCGCTCCGCCATGAAGGCGGCGGCACGGACAGTGTCCTGCACCTTGACGGTGAAGGAACCGTCCCCCCAGTCGCCCTCGGAGTCTCCGATCCCGAGATTGTCGAAGCGCAGCATGCCGATCCCCTCGCGTGCCAGCTGCTTGCTGACGCGCGAGGCAGCCGGCGATTCCTTGCCCAGGGTGAATCCATGCGCGAAGAGCCCCCAACCTCGGATCTCACCCTCCGGCAGGTCGATCACCCCGGCCAGTTCGGGGCCGACGACGCTCGGGAATCTCACTTTTTCGTTCATGTGTGGTGCTCACCTAGGCAGAGACTGATCGTGGGTCAGGGAGACGAGAGCGACACTAGCCGGTGTCAGCGCGAGACCGACAGAACAGCGGGGCCGCCTCCCCGTTCCGGGAGACGGCCCCACTGTCCATGCTGACGCGGTGTCGGGCTGACCCGACCCCGCGATTTAGATGTCGAAGTAAAGCTCAAACTCGTGCGGGTGCGGACGCAGCTGGATCGGGGCGATCTCGTTCGTCCGCTTGTAGTCGATCCACGTCTCGATCAGGTCGGGGGTGAAGACACCGCCCGCCAGAAGGTACTCGTGGTCCGCCTCCAGGGCGTCGAGGACGGCCGGGAGGGAAGTCGGGACCTGGGCGACGCCCGCGTGCTCCTCGGGGGCCAGCTCGTAGAGGTCCTTGTCGATCGGCTCCGGCGGCTCGATCTTGTTCTTGACGCCGTCCAGGCCGGCCATCAGGAGCGCCGAGAACGCCAGGTACGGGTTCGAGGACGGGTCCGGCGCGCGGAACTCGACGCGCTTGGCCTTCGGGTTGGAGCCCGTGATCGGGATACGCATGGCAGCCGAGCGGTTGCGCTGCGAGTACACCATGTTGACCGGCGCCTCGAAGCCCGGAACCAGGCGGTGGTACGAGTTCACGGTGGGGTTGGTGAACGCGAGCAGCGACGGGGCGTGCTTGAGGATGCCGCCGATGTAGTAGCGGGCGGTGTCCGAGAGGCCCGCGTAGCCCTGCTCGTCGTAGAACAGCGGGTCGCCGCCGGCCCACAGCGACTGGTGGACGTGCATGCCCGAGCCGTTGTCACCGAAGATCGGCTTCGGCATGAAGGTCGCGGTCTTCTCGTTGCGCCAGGCGACGTTCTTCACGATGTACTTGAAGAGCATCAGGTCGTCGGCCGCGGCGAGCAGCGTGTTGAACTTGTAGTTGATCTCGGCCTGGCCGGCCGTGCCGACCTCGTGGTGCTGGCGCTCGACCTGGAGGCCGTTCTTGTCCAGCTCCAGGGAGATCTCGGCACGCAGGTCGGCGAAGTGGTCCACCGGCGGGGCCGGGAAGTAGCCGCCCTTGTAGCGGACCTTGTAGCCGCGGTTGTTCTCGACCGCACCGGTGTTCCAGGCGCCGGCCTCGGAGTCGATGTGGTAGAAGCTCTCGTTCGCCGACGTCTGGAAGCGGACGTTGTCGAAGACGTAGAACTCGGCCTCGGGGCCGAAGTACGCCGTGTCCGCGATGCCGGTGGAGGCGAGGTACGCCTCGGCCTTCTTCGCCACGTTCCGCGGGTCACGGCTGTACTGCTCGCCCGTGATCGGGTCGTGGATGAAGAAGTTGATGTTGACGGTCTTGTCGCGACGGAAGGGATCGACCCGGGCGGTCGACAGGTCCGCGCGCAGCGCCATGTCGGACTCGTGGATGGCCTGGAAGCCGCGGATCGACGAACCGTCGAAGGCGAGCTCCTCGTTCGGGTCGAACGCCGCTGCCGGGATCGTGAAGTGCTGCATCACTCCGGGCAGGTCGCAGAACCGGACATCTACGAACTTCACGTCCTCGTCCGCGATGAACTTCTTTGCGTCGTCGGCGTTCTGGAACATCCAACTCCTCCTACTCCCGACCCCCAGTGGGGACGGGGTTGCAGCTCGTTGTGCGGCCAGTGCGGTGGCACACGCTGGGACCCGACCATAGGGACGGGGGATTTCTCAAGCATGACCCATTTGTTTCGCTGAAGTTAACCGAGGCGGGTTCGGGTCAGGTGTCATTCGCCCTACCCCGACCGTCCTCGTACGAAAACGGGCGCAGTACCGTGGACGGGTGGACAACAGGCAAGTAATCGGATCGTGGCTCTCCGGCCCTCGTGCGGCGGCAGAGGACGCGGGCGTCGACTTCGGATACCGGGGCGAGCAGCTCGGCCTGCCGGAGGAGGGGCCGGGCTCGATCGCGCGCCCCGGGCGGCGCATGGGCGCCGTCGTCGTGGACTGGGCCCTGTGCATGCTCATCGCATACGGCCTGTTCGCTCGCGGTGACCAGCAGGCGATGGGCAACTGGGCGCTCGGCATCTTCTTCGTCATGACCGTCCTGACGGTCGGCACGGTGGGCTGCACCCCGGGCAAGGCCCTCTTCAGGTTGCGCGTCGTCGCCGAGGGCGGCGGCCGCCTCGGCTTCGTCCGGGTCCTCCTGCGCAGCGTGCTGCTCTGCGTGGCCATCCCGGCCCTCATCTGGGACCGCGACGGCCGCGGCCTCCACGACCGCCTAGCCCGCGCCGTCCAGGTGCGGATCTGAGATCTCCGATGTACGACGGTCTCTGACGCGTACGACGGTCTCCGACATTCCACGATCTTCGACATTCCACGATCTTCGACGTACGACGAAGGCCCCGGAACCCATCGGTTCCGGGGCCTTCGTCAACGTAGAGACAGGAGAGGTGGAAAGAGGAGGTGGAGAGAGGTGGAGCGTTACCGCGCCCTCGTCACCGCATCTTCGGGCCGCCGCGCGGCATCCGCGCGCCCTTGGGCATCGGACCCTTCGGCAACGGCATGTTGCTCATCAGGTCACCCATCGCGCGCAGCCGGTCGTTCGTCGCCGTGACCTGCGGGCCCTGGAGGACTCGGGGGAGCTTCAGAAGCGTCGTACGCAGCTTCTTCAGCGGGACCTGGCCCTCGCCAGTGCCGACGATCACGTCATGCACCGGGACGTCCGAGACGACGCGCGCCATGCGCTTCTTCTCGGCGGCCAGCAGGCTCTTCACCCGGTTCGGGTTGCCCTCGGCGACGAGCACGATGCCCGCCTTGCCGACCGTGCGGTGCACGACGTCCTGGCTGCGGTTCATCGCCACCGCCGGAGTCGTCGTCCAGCCGCGGCCGATCTTGTCGAGCACCGCGGCCGCCGCACCGGGCTGGCCCTCCATCTGCCCGAAGGCCGCACGCTCAGCCCTGCGCCCGAAGACGATCGCCATCGCGAGGAAGGCGAGCACAAAGCCGAGAATGCCGAGATAGATCGGGTGACCGATCAAGAAGCCGATCGCGAGGAAGACACCAAAGGTGACGATTCCCACAGCCGCGATGATGAGACCGATCCGCGGATCGGCCCTGCGGGTCATCTTGTAGGTCTGAGCGATCTGCTTGAGTCGCCCGGGGTTCGCGGCGTCCGCCGCGGTTTCCTTCCTCGCCATGTCGTGAAGTCTACGTGTCCCTGGAAGTGACTACGACGTGCGGGTTGTCATCGACTCTTCGACGACGCGAAGCGCTTCTGCCCGGTCCTTGGCGCGACGCCGGTCGTCGAGCACGGACGTCCAGGCGTTGCGGCGTGCGGTGCGCTGGCCGCTGCTCATGAGAAGCGACTCGACGGCACGCAGTGCGTCGGTGACGGACGGGATGGCGGTGGCGCGTACGGGCGCGGCCTGCATGGTGGGGCCCTCCTGGGCGGCTATGGCTAAGGCTGTACGTGGGGTAATTCCAGGGTCACTGATTGGTGTTACCAGGGCGTGACCGACCGGTCAAACACGGATGAAGCCTTGACGCTGAGCGGCGAAACCTTGACGTGGCCCGTACAGTCCCCTCACCTGCGGAGACTGTACGGGCCACGCCATCTCGGCCACTACTGGTCAGTAGTCACTTGTGCGCCGATTCACACAGTTGGCTCTCGCCAGAGGCGGCAGTCCTGGAGCACTGCAGTCCTGGAGTGCCGTAGCCCTGGAGCGCCGCCTCGGCTCACAGCCCCGGATCACACCGCCTGCGAGGCGACGTACGCCCCACGCTTCTCGACCGCCATCTGGAAGAGGCGCCCCGCGCGGTACGAGGAGCGGACCAGCGGTCCTGACATGACGCCGGAGAAGCCGATCTCCTCGGCCTCCTCCTTCAGCTCCACGAACTCCTGCGGCTTGGCCCAGCGCTCCACGGGGTGGTGGCGCGGCGTCGGGCGCAGGTACTGCGTGATCGTGATGAGCTCGCAGCCCGCGTCGTGCAGTGCGTGCAGCGCCTCGCTGATCTCCTCGCGCTCCTCGCCCATACCGAGGATGAGGTTCGACTTGGTGACCAGACCGGCCTCGCGGGCGCGGGTGATGACTTCGAGTGAGCGCTCGAAGCGGAAGCCCGGGCGGATCCGCTTGAAGATGCGCGGCACGGTCTCCACGTTGTGCCCGAGGACCTCGGGGCGTGAGGAGAAGACCTCGGCCAGCTGGTCGGGGTCCGCGTTGAAGTCGGGGATGAGCAGCTCGACCTTGGTCTGGCCCTCGGCGCGGTCCGCCGTCATCGCGTGGATCTGGCGGACGGTCTCCGCGTACAGCCAGGCGCCGCCGTCGTCCAGGTCGTCGCGGGCGACGCCGGTGATGGTGGCGTAGTTCAGGTCCATCGTGACGACGGACTCACCCACGCGGCGCGGCTCGTCACGGTCGAGCGCCTGCGGCTTGCCCGTGTCGATCTGGCAGAAGTCGCAGCGCCGGGTGCACTGGTCACCGCCGATGAGGAAGGTGGCCTCGCGGTCTTCCCAGCACTCGTAGATGTTGGGACAGCCCGCCTCCTGGCAGACCGTGTGCAGGCCCTCGCTCTTCACGAGGTTCTGCATCTTGGTGTACTCGGGGCCCATTTTCGCCCGGGTCTTGATCCACTCGGGCTTACGCTCGATGGGGGTCTGGGCGTTCCGGACCTCCAGGCGCAGCATCTTGCGTCCGTCGGGTGCGACTGCGGACACATCGGCTCCCTGTAGCTTCGATTCTTCGGCGCACACCAGGGTACGCCCGTGATGTCGTTGGGCTTACGCTCGGCCAACCTCTGGCAGGCGGGGTGCATTCCCCGCAGCCTCCGCAGCCCCAGATGTCTGGACGGTTCGAGGCGGTTCTGAGCGGTTCTGAGTTTTTGTGAGTGGTCCTAGGCCGTCGCCTTCTCGGCTTCCGGACTCTCAACCGTCGTCTCGGCGGTCTTCTTCTCGGGGCTCTCCGCGGTCTTCTCAGCGGTCTTCTCCGCTGGCTTCTCGACGATGCGCGGCTTGAGGTCCGCGTTCTCGAGGATGTCCCGCAGGTGTTTCTCGGCGACGGGCAGGATGTCGGCGATCGTGACCTCGCGGCCCAGTTCGTACGAGAGCGACGTCACGCCCGCGTCGCGGATGCCACACGGGATGATCTTGTCGAACGACGTGTTGTCCGGGTTCACGTTCAGCGCGAAGCCGTGCATCGTCACGCCCTTGGCCACGCGGATGCCGATGGCCGCGATCTTGCGGTCCTCGCGGCGCTGGCCGGCGTTGGAAGGGGCGTACTCCGGGCCGTTGAACCGGGCGTCGAACTCGTCGTCCTGCGTCCGGGGGTCGAAGTCCAGGTTCAGGCCGCCGAGCGCCGGACGCTGTGACACCGGGTCGCCGAGGACCCATACGCCGCTGCGGCCCTCGACGCGGGACGTCTCCAGGCCGAATTCCGCACACGTGCGGATAAGTGCCTCTTCCAGACGGCGTACGTGTGCTACGACGTCCACCGGGCGCGGCAGCTTCTGGATCGGATAGCCCACGAGCTGTCCGGGGCCGTGCCAGGTGATCTTGCCGCCGCGGTCGACGTCGACGACGGGGGTGCCGTCCAGCGGGCGCTCGCTGTCCTCGGTGCGGCGGCCCGCGGTGTAGACCGGCGGGTGCTCGAGCAGCAGACAGGTGTCCGGGAGGTCGTCGGCGAAGCGGGCGGCGTGCACGCGGCGCTGCTCGTCCCAGGCCTCCTGGTAGTCGACCGCGTCCGGGCCGAAGCCCAGCCGGACGAACTGAAACTCACTCACGGCAAGTGCCTCCCTAGAACCTGCGCCGTGCATATATCGCGCCCCCAGCCACTGTACGGGCAGCGGATTCTCGTCAGTCCTCCGGTCAATCCTCACACGATCGGATGAATGCGGGTCGAAGGCCGCGATGCGGGCGGTGAGGGCCGCTACATTCACGCCGTTCACAGAGCCATAAGGGCTGCTCAAGCAACGCCCGAAAGGCAGGAGACCGCACAGCTGATGACGGAACGACCTCCGCAGCGCACCCCCAACCGCCAGCTAGCCGCGCTTATCTCAGAAGCCGGGTTCTCCAATGCGGGCCTCGCGCGCCGCGTCGATCAGCTGGGCCTCGAGCACGGTCTCGATCTGCGGTACGACAAGACGTCGGTGACCCGCTGGCTGCGCGGGCAGCAGCCGCGCGGCACCACCCCCGCCCTCATCGCAGAGGTCTTCACCCGGCGGTTAGGGCGCAGACTCTCCGCGCAGGATCTCGGGCTCGACGCGTGTGCGCCGGTGTACGCCGGGCTCGAGTTCGCGGCGAGCCCCGAAGAGGCGATCGACATCGTCGGCGGGCTCTGGCGCAAGGACTCCGGAAGCCATGCCGAACTGCGGAAGATCGCGTTCACCCCGGCAGGGCTCGTCGTCCCCAGCAGAGACTGGCTGATCGGCCGTGCCGACGACCGGGTGGGGCGCGGTGACCACGGGCTGAACGGCGGCCGTGTGCCCACCCAGGGCCGCCCGGCCGTGCCCCGCCAGCGCAAGGAGCCCGAGCGGGGCGTCGGGGCGAGAGTGACCAGCGGCGACATCTCGGCCCTGCGCTCCGTCGGCGAGCTCTTCCGGGCGCTCGACCACGCGTACGGCGGCGGGCACGCCCGGCAGGCCCTCGTGCGCTATCTGGAGCACGAGGCCGAGCCGATGCTGCGCGGCACGTACGGCGAACAGGCCGGCCGGCGGCTCTTCGCGGCGGCCGCCGACCTCACCCGGCTCGCGGGCTGGACCTCGTACGACATCGCGGCGCACGGCCTTGCCCAGCGGTACTACGTCCAGGCGCTGCGGCTCTCGCAGGCCGCGGGCGACCGCGCCTACGGCTCGTACGTCCTGATCACGATGAGCCGCCAGGCCGTCTATCTCGGGCACGGCAGGGAAGCGGTGCAGCTGGCGCGCGTCGCCCAGCAGGGCGTCGGGTCGTCCGCGCCGCCCGTCGTGCAGGCCCTGCTGCACTCGGTCGAGGCGCGCGGGCACGGAGTGCTCGGCGAGGTGCGGGCGTGCACGGCGTCGATGGTGCGGGCCGAGCGGGCGCTTGAAACGGTGCGCCCGGGCGACGAAGTCCCTTACTGGGCGCGGTTCTTCGACGAGGCGCAGCTCGCGGACGAGTTCGGGCACTGCCACCGGGACCTCCAGCAGTACCGCGTGGCCGCCCAGCACGCGGAGCGCTCGCTCCAGCTGCGCGCCCCCGGGTACGCCCGTAGCCGCCTGTTCTGCCGGGTGGTGCTCGCTTCCTCGCGCCTCGGCCTCGGCGAGCTGGAGCAGGCCTGCCAGCTGGGCGCCGAGGCGGCCCAAGCGGCGGGGGAGATGCGGTCGGTGCGGGCGGTCGAGTACGTGCGCGAGTTCGAGCGGCGCCTTGAGCCGTACCGCGACGCGGCGGCGGTGCGGGGGTATCGAGACCGGGTGGCGGCGTTGAGCTGACAGCTCGGCTGCGATGGAGACGTCGCGAGGTAGAGGTAAGGGGCGGGCCTGCGCAGGCCCGCCCCTTACCCATGCGTCCTCAGGCGTACGCGTTCAGCGCAACCGCGCGACCTCCTCGGCGGACAACGCCTCGTCCCACGTGGTGAGTTCGTCCAGGTCGCCCCGGAGGCTCGCCTTCTCCGTCCCGATGGAACGCAGCGGCAGCGGGACCGACGCCGCGACGGACCCGACCCGCTGCCCGTCGGCGTACAAGGTGGTGTGCCCCGGAGTCGTCACCCACGTCAGCCGGGTCCAGCGGTCGAGCGGCAGCGTGTAGTCGAAGCTGAAGTCGGCCGCGCCGTACCGCGTGAAGCCGACCTTCCCGGTGCCGTGCTGCATCAGCTTCAGCGCGCCCGCCCTGGAGCTGAGCAGCACCTGGTCCGCGGTCCTGGCCGTCGGACGGACCTGCACGGACGCGGTCCACGGCTCGGCGACGTCGAGGCCGCCGAAGCCCACACCGTCGCGGTCGGAGTCGAAGCGCCAGGCCTGGCCGCGCACACCCTCCACGGGGGTGGGATTGTTGATGATGTAGGAGGTGCCGGGGAGACCGCCCGCCACGTCCTCGGCGAAGATCGTGTTGCCGGGGCTGCCCGCGTACGTCCAGCCACTTGGGTACGACGCGTCGTCGAACGTCCAGTGGTGGCTGGGCCGGCCCTCGACCCGTGGCGGCACCGGTGCGGGCGTCGTGCCCGGAGGGTCGCCGATGCGGGCGGCGCGGGCCCTGAAGTCGGCGAGTGCGTCCGGCGTCGTGGTCCTGTTCCATGTGCGGTCCGCGAGGATCGCGCGGGCGCCCGCCATGCTCTGCTCGAAGTAGCCGTCGTCGGCCCAGAAGTTGTAGTCGGCCCAGTTGGTGACGCCGGAGCCGAGCATGTCCGGATCGGTGTTCGGCGCCCAGCTGTCGTACATCCAGGGCTCGTCCGGATACAGGTGGTGGTAGTTGTTCGGGGTGTCGTAGAACGGGCCGATGGCGATCTCGTCGTGCCCGGGGATCTCCGGCTCGGCGCCCGTGCCTTCCCAGGTGAGGAAGACGACCGGGTCGTGGACCTTCTGCTGGGGCGCGGCGAGGTGTTCGGAGCCGTTGTAGACGGCCGTGCGCTTGCCGTGCGAAGCGACCACGTCGTCAAGGGTGTTGATGTAGCGGTTGAGGAGGTCACCGAGCGTGGACACGTCGGGCGCGCCCGCCAGATGGTCCTTCACGCGCGGGCACTCGGCGAGCTGCCCGGGGACCTCTTCCGCGCCGATCGAGAACAGAGGCGCGTCGAACCAGCCCGCGAACTCGTCGACGATCTCCTTCGACTTCGCGATCGCCTTGTCGCTGGTCATGTCGATGATCCAGTCGGGCGTGAGGTGCGAGTGCGTGTGCGCGCCCGTGCACGCTCCGGCGCCCGACCCGAAGCCGATGCCGAAGGCCTCACTGATCACGGTGGCGTGGCCGGGGAGTTCGAGGCCCGGCATCAACTGGACGTGGTGGCGGGCCGCGAAGGCCTTCAGATGCTCGATGTCGGCGCGGCTGTAGCTATGGTCCGGGTCGGCGAGGCCCGGGAACTTCGGGCTGTGGAGGCGGAAGCCCTCGGACTCGGAGAGGTGCAGGAAGAGGGTGTTGAGCTTCTGGTCGCCCATCCTGCGGATCAGGTTCTCCAGGTAGGGGATCTTCCAGTACTTACGGCCCGCGTCGAGGTGGACCATGCGGATCGCCTGCGCCGGACGGTCGGTGGAGCGGGCGCGGGGGACGGCGCGGTGGTCGTCGGCTGTGGCCCGCAGCAACTGGAGGAGGGTGCGGGTGCCGTAGTAGAGGCCGTGGGTGGACGCGGCTTCGATACGGATCGGACCCGCGCTGTCGAAGGTGTACCCCTCGGCGCCGAGCGCTCCCTTGGCGGTGAGTCCGAGTGTGATGTCGCCGTCGGAGGGGCGGCCCGTGGCGTGGGTGCTGCGGGCGATCCGGGGCGTGATGCCGGTGACCTGCTTGATCTCTGTACGGAGCTGAGTGGCGAGCTCGCGTACGGACTGGCGAGCGGGGCCGGGGAATTCGCTGCGGCCCGAGGGGAGCGCGGTGGTGGATCCGGCGCGCGGGTCGATCAGGATGCGGGTGCGCTCGGTGAGTCTCGTACGGCCGTCGAGCGCGGTCCAGTCGGTGGGGCGGGGGACTACGGAGGGCGTTGCGGCGTCGGCGGCTGAGCCTGGGGCTGGGGCTGGGGCTGGGTCTGTAGCTGCTGTGGCGGTCGGCAAAGATAGACCTCCTATGAATAGGCCGAGGATGAGCGATATCACCGGCATGGTGCGACGCACGTGAGGCCTCCCGCGGCTTGGCGATCCGGTGGGACCGTAGCCGTGGGGGGCGGTTGTGGCAAGGGGTGTTGACGGGATGTGCGGGAAAGGGCGAAAGCCCCCGCGTGAGGGTGCGGGGGCTTCCAGGGGGTGGCTTGTAGGCCTATAGGTCGGATGGATTGGGTGCCGGGTGCCGGGTGCCGGGTGCCGGGACCGGACGTCGGGTGCCGGAGGCCGGACGTCGGGTGGGGTGCCGTTCGCGTCAGGCGGCCATCGGTAAGCGGCCCGTCCCGTGCGCGGGGTCCACGCCTAGGTCCGCGAGCGCGGCCCGCGCCGCGCGGCGGCCCGAATGCAGCGCGCCCTGCACCGTGCTGGTGTCCCGGTGGTCCCCGCACACGTAGAGCCCCGAGAGCAGCCGCACAGGGCGGCGCAGATCGTGCGGGGGCGGCATCGCGGGTACCGCCTCGCGGGTGTGGTGGACGGCGAGAGACTCCCAGCGGGCGGTCGAAGTGCCGTACAGCTCGGCGAGGTGGGCGAGGACGGCGCGCTCGTCCGGCGGCGGGCCGAGGACCGTCGAGGAGATCAGCGCCCGGCCCGCGGGCGCGCGCGACGGGTCGACGTGGCTGACCACGGCCGTGTGCGCGACCGGCCCCGAACGGTCGGCGTCGAGCAGCAGCGCGGGCTCGGCGAGCGGCGGTTCGGGGGCTGCGTGGTGCACCACCGTCACTTGGTGGAAGGGCGGCACGCGCAGACCGGGAAGGAGTTCGGCGGCGGCGCGGGCGTCGGTGGCGAGCAGCACGGCGCGGCAGCCCACTTCGCCGTGCTCCGCGGTCGTGACCGAGGTCGTGGAGACGGCGGTGACGCTTACCCCGGTCCGCACCGTCCCCGGTGGCAGCGCGGCCGACAGGAGTTCGGGCAGCACCTCGGCGCCGCCCTCGGGCAGGCACAGGCGGCCGCGCGCGAAGGAGCGCAGGGCGAGGTCGGCGCACCGGCTCGACGTCAGCAGGTCCGGGTCGCAGAGGAGCGCCGAGAGCAGCGGGCGCAGGAAGCCGTTGACGGTGCGCGCGGGCAGGCCGCGGGCGAAGAGGGCTTGTGACGCGGGGAGTTCGGGGCGGGCGAGGAGGCGCTTCGGGGGCGTCGCCGCGAGCCTGGCGAATGCCGCGCCGAGGCGGGCCTGGTCCAGCGCGCCGCCGAGAGGGGCCGCGTGGGGCGTGGTCCGTGCCGTTCGCGGGCCTCTGGGGGCGCTTGCCAGGGCGCGCGCAGCGGTCAGTGCGCCCCTTGCGCGCCGGGAGCCCGTGGGCTCGACGGCGCGGTGGTGTCGGCCGCCGCTGTGCACCAGGACGCCGGGCGCGAAGGGCCGCAGTACGAGTGCGTCGAGCCCCGGCGTGGTGCGCAACTCGGGATAGGACGTGGTGAGCAGCTGGCCGATCCTGTCGAGCCGGAACCCGTCGACCTTCTCTGTCGACATGCGCCCGCCGACGTAAGGAGCGGCCTCCAGGACGACGGTCGTTACACCGGCACTGGTCAGCTGGTGGGCGGCCGACAGTCCCGCGACCCCCGCTCCCACGATGACGACATCCGCATGCTGCGCAGGCTCTGGCACGTGCCCCTCCCCGAGGTAGCGCGGCTGCTGGGGACGTCATGCCCTCAACAGGGCTTCGGAATCACCGAGTACCGCACGAGGGTAGGAGCGATGACGGCCGGCGGCAGTCGCGCATCGACCGAGCACGGTCGCACGCCGGTCGCACGCGGTGCCGTTTGCCGAAGTGACGTCTACCGCGGCACCGTTCACCGCCGGTGCTGTTTACCGCAGGGCCGTTCACCGCCGGTGCCGTCTACCACAGCACCGTTCACCGCCGGTGCCGTCTACCGCAGGGCCGCGCGGATCGACTCCTCGATGCCCGGGAAGGCGAACGAGAATCCCGACTCCAGGAGCCGCGTCGGCAGGACCCGCTGGCTGCCGAGCACGTCACCGGCCATTTCGCCGAGCACGACGCGCAACGCGGGCGACGGGGCCGTGAAGAGCGTGGGCCGGTGCAGCACCCGCCCCATCGCGGCCGTCACCTCCCGGTTGGTGAGCGGGTCGGGCGCCGTCAGATTGACCGGCCCGGAGAGCGACTCCGTGTCGAGCAGGTGTCGCAGCGCGGCCACCGCGTCGTGCAGCGAGATGTAGCTCCAGTACTGACGGCCGTTGCCAAGGCGCCCGCCGAGCCCCGCCTTGAAGAGCGGGAACATCCGCCCCCAGGCCCCGCCCTCGCTCGCCACCACCAGGCCGTTGCGCGCGAAGACCGTGCGGATGCCCGCTTCGTGTGCCGCGGCCGCCGCACCCTCCCACTCCACGCACAGGGAGGGCAGGAAGCCCTCTCCGGCAGGGGCGCTCTCGTCCACCGCACGCTGGCCGGTGTCTCCGTAGTAGCCGATCGCGCTCGCGCACAGGAACACCCGGGGCGGCTCGTCCAGCGAGGTCACCGCCTCCGCGAGCGCCGACGTGCCGAGCACCCTGCTGTCACGGATCTCCTTCTTGTAGGCGGCGGTCCAGCGGTGGTCGCCGACGCCGGCTCCCGCGAGGTTGACGACCGCGTCGCAGCCCGCGAGCCCCGCCGTGTCGACGTACCTCTCCTTGGGGTCCCATCGCACCTCGTACTTCGTACGAGGTGCCCGGCGCACGAGCCGCACCACCTCGTGACCGTCGTCGGCGAGGGCGCGGGTCAGCGCCGTTCCGATGAGGCCGGACGCACCGGCCACGGCGATACGGGAGCGCCGTGCGGAGGGGACTGACTGTTCGGGCTCGGTGGACTCCATGCCGCCATCCTGCCCCGGAAACCCGCGGAGAGCCGTGAACGCGGTGAGTCGAGAGTGCGGTGGGCCGTGAACGCGGTGAGTCGAGAGTGCGGTGGGCCGAGAGTGCGGTGAGCGGTGTACTCGGAGGGCCGAAAGTGTGGTGAGCCGAGAGCGCTGAGAGCCGTGAGGCCTCCGTCGTACAGTGACGCCCATGCCGGACACGCACATACGTACCGCCCTGCCGGACGACGAAGAAGCCCTCAGCCGCATCGACCGCGCCACCTGGTCGACCCTGCACGCGGTACAACCGGCTCCACAGCCCCCGTACCCGCCGTTCTTCACGGACCGCTTCGGCCCCCGCGACCACTTGATCGCCGAGCGGCACGGCGCGGTCGTCGGCTACATACGGCTCGGTTTCCCCACGTCCCTGCTCGCCAACGCCCACGTGCGCCAGATCCTTGGCCTGGCCGTGGCCGACGAGGTGCGCGGCAAGGGAGTGGGCCGCCGACTGGTCAGGGCCGCGGTGGATGAGGCCCGCCGCCAGGGCGCTCGGCGCATCACGCTGAGGGTGCTCGGCCACAACACTCTGGCCCGGACGCTCTACGCGTCCGAGGGCTTCGTGGTCGAGGGGGTGCTGCCGGGCGAGTTCTTCCTCGACGGCTCGTACGTGGACGACGTGCTGATGGGGCGCGTGCTGATCTGACACCCTGGATGCCTGCCCGACCCCCGCTCGGCATTCGGCACCCGACGGACCGGCCCGGCGTGCGGCGGGCACGCGCGCGTAGGAGCGTAGAGGTCGACCGGAAGGAGCGAACCGATGTTCAGGGTCGCTGCTGCCAGTCGGCGGGACCGGGACGAGCCGGGCTGGCTGCGCGGCGCGCCGCCACCCCACTGGGTGCGCTGGCCTCCGCCCGTACTCCTTGCCGTCCTGTCCGTCATCCAGCTGTCCACTCCGGATACGATCGACCTCAGCTTCCTGCTCGCCGCCGTCCCGCCGCTCGCCGCGCTGTCGTACGGCGCGTCGGCCACGGCCCTCTTCGGCGGCACCGCGGTCCTTCTGCTCTCCCTGCCGGGCTTCGGTCTCGGCCGCCCCGGCAGCAGCGATCTGCTGACCGTCACCTTCGTGGCGCTCCTGAGCATCGTGTTCGCCTGGGTACGCAGTCGGCGCGACGCCCAGCTCGTCACCGTCCGCACCGTCGCGGAGGCCGCCCAGTTCGCCGTCCTTCCGCCGCTGCCGGAGCGCGTGGGCCCGGTGCGCTGCGCGGGGCTCTACCGTGCGGCACAGGGCGGGACCCTGGTCGGTGGCGATCTCTTCGACGTACGCAAGGGGACCCGCGGAGTGCGGGCCCTGGTCGGTGACGTGCAGGGGCACGGCCTCGCGGCCGTCGGTACGGTCGCCGCGCTGCTCGGCGCCTTTCGCGAGGCGGTGCTCGACCAGCCCGACCTGGAGGGCGTCGCCGCCCGGCTCGACCGGCGCCTGGTGGTCGACTCCGAGCAGGCCGAGCACGCCGAACTCTTCGCCACCGCCGTGCTCCTGGAGTTCCGTGACGACGCCCCTGAGCTGCGGATCGTCTCCTGCGGCCATCCGCCCCCGCTGCTGTTGCGCGGCGGCGCCGTCGAGGAGGTCACTCTGGCACCGGGCGCGCCGCTCGGCCTGGGGATCGCCGGTGTCGCCCCGCCCGAAGAGGTGACCCTGACCCTGAAGCCCGGCGACCGGCTGCTCGTGGTGACCGACGGGGTGACCGAGGCGCGGAACGCGTCCGGTGTCTTCTACCCGCTGACCGAGCGCCTCGCCGTGCTCTGCGTCGACCTGGTGGACGACCCGGCGGCGCTGACCTCCGCGGTGTGGGCGGACCTGATGCGGTTCTGCGGCGGGGTCGGGGACGATGTGGCGCTGCTGGCGTTCTCGTTGGATCTGGATCTGGATTTGGGCCTGGACCCGGGCCTGGAGCGGGACCTGGACCCGGACCCGGATCCGGAGCTGTAGAGGGAGCGGTGGGTGGCGGCCTCAGCCGTCACCGCGATCGGCGGCCAGGAGCCGCAGCCCGCCCGTCAGTTCGCGCAGGCAGCGCACCGCCAGGACGGCCGGGGAGCCGGGGCCTTCGGTGGGCGCGTCCGTGGCGGCCCAGGTCTCCAGGGCCAGGCGGATGGCGTCCGTGGCGGCCGCGGCCGCCATTCGTACGTCCAGTGCGTCGGCGTCGTCCCCGGCCAGGCGGGCGAGCACGGGCACGAGCTGCTCCTCGGACTCCTGGTTCACGCGGTACCAGACGGCGCGCAGCGCCGGATCGTCCTGTGCGGCGCGCAGCAGGCCGCGGGTCGACTCCAGGGACTCGGCCGCGCGGTCGTCCGCCGCGGTCAGCGCGTCGGCGATGGACCGCTCAAGGGCCGTCGGCATCCCCGCGGCCGGATCGAGGTCCGCCAGGTGGGCCCGCCACTCGGCGGCGCCGCCCGCGAGGAGCGGCGCGACCGCGTCCTGCTTGTTGCGGAAGTACCGGTAGAAGGTGCGCAGCGCCACTCCGGCCCGGCCCGCGATCTCCTCGGCCGTGGTTCCGTCCGGGCCGCGCTCGGCGAAGAGCTCGGCCGCGGCGCGGGCGATGTCGAGCTGCGTGGCCGCCTTGCGGCGCTCGGTCAGCGACGGTTGCGGGGGCGGCGAGGACTGCGGGGCCTGCGGGGACGTCGAGGACTGCGGGGGTTGCGAGGACTGCGACGACTGCGGGGGTTGCGACCGGTGGGTGCTCACCCTCGCAGCCTACGCGCGATCATCACCCTGATACATGAATTGTCGGCATGGCAAAACGTGCCAGAGAGGCGTACATTGAAATCAGACCGGGAAGGCCGGATCCATGGGTGGATCCGGGAGCCCGGAGTTGATCGGAGGCATTTCATGAACCGTTACGCAGGCCGTCGCGCCCTCATCACCGGCGGTGGCTCGGGCATCGGACAGGCCACCGTCCTCCGGATCCTCGATGAGGGCGGCAAGGTCGTCGCCGCCGACGTCAGCGAGGCGGGGCTGAAGGACACCGCGGAGAGGGCGGGCGCCGCGGCCGACCGCCTCACCACGCTCGTGGTCGACGTCTCGGACGAGGCATCGGTGCGCGAGGGCGTCGCCGCCGCCGTCACCGCGCTCGGCGGCCTGGACGTCCTGGTGAACGCGGCGGGCGTGCTCCGCTCCTCGCACACGCACGAGACCAGCCTGGATTCCTTCAACCGCGTCATCCAGATCAACCTGGTCGGTACGTTCCTGGTGATCCGCGAGGCGATCCCGGCGCTGCTCGACGGCGACGACCCCGCCGTCGTCAACTTCAGCTCCACCTCCGCGATGTTCGCCCACCCGTACATGGCCGCGTACGCGGCGAGCAAGGGCGGCATCCAGTCCATGACGCACGCGCTGGCCGCCGAGTACGGCAAGCGGGGGATCCGGTTCAACTCCGTCCAGCCCGGATCCATATCCAGCGGCATGACCGACGGCAGCGGCGCCAGCAAGCAGAGCGTGGGACCCGGCCTGCCCGAGGACGCCGACATGAGCCTGTTCGTGAAGCTGGCCCCGGCCATAGGTCAGGGCTTCGCGGGACCGGAGTCCGTGGCTTCCGTGGTGGCCCTGCTCGGCTCGCAGGACGGCAAGTTCATCACCGGCACCGAGGTCCGGGTCGACGGCGGCACCCACTTCTGAGCTGCCGCTGAGCTTTCTCTGAGCTGCCCCTGAGCTGCTTCCGGGCTCCGGTTCACCCCAGTTCCGGTTCACCCGAGTGGCGGATGGCCGATCGCGGGTGGTGCGGGTGGGGCGGAGAGTCGGACCATGCGTGTCCGCCGTCGAGGGTCCGGGGCGCGCGTGCCCTCGGCGGCGCGTGCGGCGGGCCGTGCCGCCCGTGGGACCGGCTCGGGTCGTGGAACCGGCTCTGGTCGTGGCCCCGGGACCGCCCCTGGATCCCGGACCACCCGTGGACCCGGGACTGGTCGTGCACCCCGGGCGGCCCGTGCCGCCCGAGCGGCGCTGTGCTGCCTGCCCGGTGCCGTGGCCGTGGGGCTTCTGCTGATGTGCGCGCTGTTCGTGGGGCCCGGGACAGCAGGCGGGTCGGGGCGGGCGGGTGACGGCTCGGCGGCCCTCGCCGGGCGCTCCGGACGCTCAGGAGTCGCTGGGTTCTCCGGGTTCTCCGGGTTCGCCGAATACTCCGGGCTCGGCGAGCGGGAGGGGGTGACCGGGCGGCGCTCCGAGATGCCGGCGGCCGCGGCGCCGGTGCGGCGGACGGTGGGGCACTCGGCGGCGCGGCCCCGCGTCGTGCCGCGCACCGAGTGGCTGCCCGCTGCGGTGCGGCAGCAGCCGCCCGCGCGGTATGCCGACCGGGTCCGGGCGGTGTTCGTGCACCACACGGACTCGCCGAACGGCTACGACTGCGGCGACGCCCCGCGCATCATCCGCTATCTGTACGCAGGTCAGACCGAGGGGAGGCAGTGGGACGACATCGGCTACAACTTCCTCGTCGACCGGTGCGGGACCATCTACGAGGGGCGTGCGGGCGGCATGGACCGTGCCGTGGTCGGGGCGCACACGCAGGGCTTCAACCGGGGGTCGGTGGGGATAGCGGCGATCGGGACGTTCACGGAGGGGGTTCCTGCTCCCAAGGCGATGACCGATGCCGTGGCGGCGCTGGTGGCGTGGAAGCTGGGGCTCGCGGACGTGGACCCGCGTTCCACGGTGCGGCTTGTGTCCTCGAACAGCCTCAGCAAGTACGCGGAGGGGACGAGCGGCCGGTTCAGCGCGGTGTCCGGGCACAACGACGGCTACTACACACAGTGCCCGGGGGCGACACTGACGTCAGCGCTCCCCGCGATCAGGGAGGCGGCGGCCCGGTTGCAGGGTCGGTAGGCGATCAGGGAGGCGGCGGCCGGTTGCAGGGCCGGTAGGAAGGGCCGGTAGGAGAAGCCGCTGAACTGCTGCCCTGCCTCGTGCCGCCTGCCGCCTGTCGCCTGCCTCGTGCTGCCCTGCCCCGCCTCAGTCGACCTCGCCGAAGCGTTCCCGCAGCTTGGGGTAGAGCTGGGTCATCGCCGCTTCGTTCTCGAAGGCGAGCGGTGTGCCCTCCGGTTCGGCCGGGGCGGGAGCGATGCCGAGGTCGGGGGAGACGACGCCGGTGAGCTGCTCGTAGGCCTCGTCCGCCGCGTAGCCGAGCTCTTCGCCGTCGCCGTCGATCTCCTCGTCGAAGTCGTCGAGGAGATCCGCGAGCGAGTCGGGGTCGTGCAGGGCTCCCTCGAAGACCTCACGCCCCTGGCCGATCAGCCAGCAGCGGAAGTAGTCGAAGGCGTCGTCGCTCGCGCCGCCGAGGATGATCCAGGCGGCACCCCAAAGGTCCCAGCGGTACGCACGGTTGTAGCGCGCCTCGAAGTGACGGGCGAAGTCGAGCACCATCTCCGGCTCCAGCTCGAGCAGCTTCTCGGTGAGCAGGTCGGCGTGGTCCTCGGGGTCGCCCTCGGCGGCCACGCGGGTGCGGTCCACGATCTCCCAGAACTCCGTCTCGTCCATCACGGGACAAGCATCGGCCCTGGGGGGTGGGTACGCACGCGGAGTGCGGCGGATGCGGCCCTCTCGTTATGCGTGCACATGCCCATGGAAAACCCGACAGCAGATGTCGGTATTGAGTGGCAGCCTCCAGAACATGGAGAGCAAGGAGAGCAAAGACATGGAGACCACACCCGCACCCGCACAGTCCCTGACCGGAAAGCCCGCGCAGTCCCTGACCGGAAAGATCGCCCTCGTCGCCGGTGCCACCCGTGGCGCGGGCCGGGCCATGGCAGTGGAGCTCGGCCGTGCCGGAGCCACCGTCTACGCGACGGGACGCACGACCCGCGAGCGCGCCAGCGAGGTCGGCCGCACCACGGAGACCATCGAGGAGACCGCGGAGCTGATCACCGCGGCGGGCCGCGCAGCAGGCGGATCGGGCACCGGGATCGCCGTGCCCACCGATCACCTGGAGCCCGGGCAGGTGGAGGCCCTCGTCGAGCGGATCGACCGGGAGCAGGGCCGTCTGGACATCCTGGTCAACGACATCTGGGGCGGCGACGTCCACGTCGAGTGGGACAAGAAGATGTGGGAGCACGACCTCGACAAGGGGCTGCGCCTGATGCGCCTGGGCATCGAGACCCACATCGTCACCAGCCGCTACGCGCTGCCGCTGCTCATCAAGAACCCCGGCGGCCTGGTCGTCGAGGTCACCGACGGGACCGAGGAGTACAACGGCTCCAACTACCGCAAGCCCTTCTACTACGACCTCGCCAAGTCGGCCCCGCTGCGGATGGCGCGTGGCCTGGCCGAGGAGCTCAAGGAGTACGGCTGCACGGCGCTCTGTCTGTCCCCCGGCTGGCTGCGCTCCGAGTTCATGCTCGACACGGCCTTCAGCGTGACGGAGGAGAACTGGCAGGAGGCCTGCGAACAGAACCCGCACTTCGCGATCTCCGAGACCCCGACATTCGTGGGCCGTGCCCTGGTCGCGCTCGCCTCCGACCCGGAAGTGGCCCGCTGGAACGCGGCGTCGCTCTCCAGCGGCGGCCTCGCCAAGGAGTACGGCTTCACGGACATCGACGGTTCGGCTCCGGACGCCTGGCGCTACATCACGGAGGTGGACCAGGAGAGCAAGACCGCCGACGTCACGGGCTACCGGTAGTCGCCTGCGGCCCAGAGGCTGACGGCATCATGGGGACATGCGCGCTGCACGCCTGATCAAGATGGTGCTTCTCCTCCAGGCCCGCCCCTCCATGACCGCCGCCGAGCTCGCGGGTGAGCTCGAAGTGTCCGAGCGGACCATCACCCGCGACGCCCAGGCGCTCTCGGAGGCCGGAGTCCCGGTGTACGCGGACCGGGGACGGACCGGCGGCTACCGGCTCATCGGCGGCTACCGCACCCGGCTCACCGGCCTCGGACGCAGCGAGGCGGAGGCCCTCTTCCTGTCCGGAGTGCCGGGCGCGCTGCGGGAGATGGGCCTGGAGGACGCGGCGTCGGCGGCGCGCCTGAAGGTGTCGGCGGCGCTGATGCCCTCCCTGCGGGACGCCTCGCAGAACGCGTCGCAGCGGTTCCATCTGGACGCGCCGGGCTGGTTCAAGGAGACATCGGCGCCCGAGCTGCTGCCCCTCCTCGCGGACGCGGTGTGGGACGACAGGCTGGTCACCGCCCGCTACCGGCGCGAGGACACCGAGGTGGAACGGGACCTTGAGCCCTACGGCCTCGTGCTCAAGGCCGGTGTCTGGTACCTGTGCGCGCGGGTGCCCGACACGGGCTCGTTCCGGGTGTACCGCATCGACCGGTTCACCGCGATCGCGGGCGGTGAGGACCGCTTCGTACGCGACGAGGAGTTCGATCTGCCGGGCTTCTGGGACGAGCGGGCCGCGCAGTTCGCACGGGCGATCCTGCGGTCCGAGGTCGTGGTGCGGCTCTCGGAGGCGGGCGTACGACAGCTTCCGTACGCCACCGATTCCGTGTCCACCCGCGAAGCCCTGGACGGAGCGAGCGCCCCGGACGACGAGGGCTGGGTGACGCTCACCCTCGCCGTGGAGAACGAAATGGTCGCGTACACCCAGCTCATGTCCCTGGGCCCGGAGGCGGAGGTCCTGGAACCGGCGACGCTGAGGGAGAGATTCACAGAAGCGGCCCGCCGGATGGCCGGCCGCTACGAGTAGCGGCAATCGGGCGGGCGGGCGGGAAAGCATCCGCCGCGAAGCGGCGGCCCAGCAAAACGAACCCACCCACGGGAACGAACCCACCCACGGGAACGAACCCACACACGGGAACGAACCCACACACGGGAACGAACCCACCCACGGGAACGAACCCACACACGGGAACGGGCCCCCGCCGAAAAGCAGAGACCCGTACCCGCATCAGGCCGAAGGCTACAGACCGTACTTGGCCCGAGCCTCCTTCACCGCGGAAGCGGGCACCTCGCCCCGCCGCGCCAGCTGCGCGAGAGAGGCGACGACGATGGACTCCGCGTCGATACCGAAGTGGCGACGGGCCGCGTCACGCGTGTCCGAGAGCCCGAACCCGTCCGCGCCGAGCGACGAGTAGTCCTGCTCGACCCACTGCGCGATCTGGTCGGGGACCTGGCGCATGTAGTCGGAGACGGCGAGCACGGGACCCTGCGCACCCTCAAGTGCGCTGCGCACGTAAGGAGTCCGCTCCTCGCCGCGCAGGATCGCCTCGTCCGCCTCCAGGGCGTCGCGGCGCAGCTCGGTCCAAGAGGTCGCGGACCACACGTCGGCGGCCACACCCCAATCCTCGGCGAGCATCTTCTGGGCGGCCAGCGTCCAGTGGATGGCCGTACCCGAGCCGATCAGCTGGATGCGCGAGGCGTTGGCGGCGGGGGAGTGACCCGCGGTCTCGGCCGTGTTGAAGCGGTACAGACCGCGCACGATGCCCTCGTCGATGCCCGCGGGCTTCGCGGGCTGCGGCATCGGCTCGTTGTAGACGGTGAGGTAGTAGAAGACGTTCTGGTCCTCACCGGGGGCCGCCTCGCCGTACATCCGGCGCAGACCGTCCTTGACGATCGCCGCGACCTCGTAGGCGAACGCGGGGTCGTACGACATGGCGGCGGGGTTCGTCGCGGCGATCACCGGAGAGTGGCCGTCCGCGTGCTGCAGACCCTCACCCGTCAGGGTCGTACGACCGGCGGTGGCGCCGACGAGGAAGCCGCGGCCGAGCTGGTCGCCGAGCTGCCACATCTGGTCGGCGGTCCGCTGCCAGCCGAACATCGAGTAGAAGATGTAGAAGGGGATCATCGCCTCGCCGTGCGTCGCGTACGACGACGAAGCGGCGATGAAGTCCGCCATGGACCCGGCCTCGGTGATCCCCTCGTTGAGGATCTGGCCGTCCTTGGCCTCCTTGTAGTACATCAGCTGGTCGCGGTCGACCGGCTCGTACGTCTGGCCCTTGGGCGAGTAGATGCCGAGCGAGGGGAAGAGCGACTCCATGCCGAAGGTGCGCGCCTCGTCGGGGACGATCGGCACCCAGCGCTTGCCGGTCTCCTTGTCCCGTACGAGGTCCTTGACGAGGCGTACGAAGGCCATGGTCGTCGCGATCGACTGCGATCCTGAGCCCTTGTCGAACGAGGCGAACGCCTTGTCGGCCGGGGCGGGCAGCGGCGCGAGCGGCTGCGTGCGGCGGGCCGGGGCCGGACCGCCGAGGGCGGCGCGGCGCTCCTGGAGGTAGCGGACCTCGGGGGCGTCGGCGCCCGGGTGGCCGTAGGGCACCTGGCCGTCGACGAACGCGCTGTCCGGGATCGGCAGCTCAAGGAGGTCACGCATGTCCTTGAACTCGTCCACCGTCAGCTTCTTCATCTGGTGGTTGGCGTTCTTGGACTCGAAGCCCTTGCCCAGCGTGAAGCCCTTGACCGTCTGCGCGAGGATCACGGTCGGCGCGCCCTTGTGGGTGAGCGCCGCACGGTAGGCCGCGTAGACCTTGCGGGCCTCGTGGCCGCCGCGCGAGAGGTGGAAACACTCGCTGATCTTGTCGTCGCTGAGCAGCTTGCCGAGCTCGACGAGCGCGGGCTCGGAGCCGAAGAAGTGCTCGCGGATGTAGGCGGCGTCGCGCGTCGCGTACGTCTGGAACTGCGCGTCCGGCACCTCGCGGAGGCGGCGGACCAGGGCGCCGTTCGTGTCGAGCTTGAACAGCTCGTCCCAGGCGTTGCCCCACAGGACCTTGATGACGTTCCAGCCGGCGCCGCGGAACTGGGCCTCCAGCTCCTGCACCACGCGGAAGTTGGCGCGGACCGGGCCGTCGAGGCGCTGCAGGTTGCAGTTGATGACGTACGTGAGGTTGTCGAGCTCCTCACGCGCGGCGAGCGCGAGGGCCGCCGTCGACTCGGGCTCGTCCATCTCGCCGTCACCGAGGAACGCCCACACGTGCGAGGCGGAGACGTCCTTGATGTCGCGGTTGGAGAGGTAGCGGTTGAAGCGCGCCTGGTAGATCGCGGAGAGCGGGCCCAGACCCATCGACACGGTCGGGAACTCCCACAGCCAGGGCAGACGGCGCGGGTGCGGGTAGGACGGCAGACCGTTGCCACCCGCCTCCTGGCGGAAGTTGTCGAGCTGCGTCTCGTTCAGACGGCCGTCGAGGAAGGCGCGGGCGTAGATGCCGGGGGAGGCGTGGCCCTGGATGTAGAGCTGGTCGCCGGAGCCGGGAGACTCCTGGGATTCCTTGCCCTGGAAGAAGTGGTTGAAGCCGGTCTCGTACAGCCAGGCGGCGGAGGCGAAGGTGGCGATGTGGCCGCCCACTCCGTGTTTGCTGCCCCGGGTCACCATCGCGGCCGCGTTCCAGCGGTTCCACGCGGCGATGCGCTGCTCCATCGCCTCGTCGCCCTCGATCGCCGGCTCGGCGGAGGTGGGGATGGTGTTGACGTAGTCGGTCTCAAGGAGCTTGGGCAGCGCCAGGCCCGCGCCCTCGGCGCGCTCCAGCGTGCGCCGCATCAGGTATGCGGCACGGTGCGGCCCGGCCGCCTGGGTAACGGCGTCCAGGGAGGCCTGCCATTCGGCGGTCTCCTCGGGGTCGCGGTCCGGGAGCTGGTCGAGCTCGCTCGGCTGGATTGCGGAGGGGTCGGTCATGTCGCCGCCTTCCTGAGTCGGAGGGGGTCCCCTGTTCGGTAAGGGGTGGGGGTTGCCCTAGGTCTTTGGCAGGACAGGGCGTGAGGCTCGGGTGAGAGCCCGTCGGAGACTGTAACTCTGTGATCGATGATCGATCAAAGGGTTGAAGGCGAAAATTCCTTCATATTCAGAAAGTAGGCATCCGGTGCCAACAAAGCGGGCACGCGGTGCCTTCGATTTGAAGGGTCGATACGGGGATCTTCGCAGGTGAGAACACGTATGAGCGGGGCGGCCACGGATGAGCGCGAGCCCCGTGGAAGAGGTCAGGCGCGCGGCGCGCAGCCCAGCACGTGGGCCTTCACCAGCTCGGCGATCGCGGGATCCCGGCGCTGGAACGCCGAGACGAGGGCCTCGTGCTCCTCCGCGTACGACTGCTGCACCGTCCCGAGCCACCGGATCGAGAGCGCCGTGAAGACCTCGATGCCCAGGCCCTCCCAGGTGTGAAGGAGCACGGAGTTGTCGGCGGCCCGCACCAACTCCCGGTGGAAACCGACCGTGTGCCGCACCTGAGAGGTGCCGTCGGCGGCCCGGTCCGCCTCGTACAGGGCGGCGACATGGGGCTCCAGGGCCGAGCAGTCCACGGCCAGGCTCTCCGCCGCCAGCTCGGCGGCGATCGCCTCGAGCCCCGCACGGACGGGGTAGCTCTCCTCCAGGTCCGCAGCGGTCAAGTTCCTCACGCGTACGCCCTTGTTGGGCGCCGACTCGATGAGCCGCAGCGTCTCGAGCTCCCGCAGGGCTTCCCGTACGGGCGTCTGCGAGACCTCCAGCTCGACGGCGATCCGCCGCTCCACGATCCGCTCGCCCGGCTGCCAGCGCCCGCTGACGATCCCCTCCACGATGTGCTCGCGGATCTGTTCGCGCAGCGAGTGAACGACGGGCGCGGTCATGTGGGCTCCTCCGGCGGGGGCGGGGCCCCCAGGGCGTTGTGACCCCTAGACAATACGGCGACGCCCCCGCTCGGAAACCTCCGAACGGGGGCGTACGCACTGATGAGACGAGTCTTACAGCCCTGGGGCCGAAGAACTACGGGAGAGCTACAGGCCGAGCTCGACCTCGAACTCGCCCGCCTCCAGGATCGCCTTGACCGTGGTCAGGTAGCGGGCGGCGTCCGCGCCGTCCACCAGACGGTGGTCGTAGGAGAGCGAGAGGTACGTCATGTCCCGCACCGCGATGGTCTCGCCGAGGTCGGGGTGGTTGATGACGACCGGGCGCTTGACCGTGGCACCGATGCCGAGGATGGCGGCCTGGTTCGGCGGCACGATGACCGTGTCGAACAGGGCACCGCGCGAACCGGTGTTGGAGACCGTGAAGGTGGCGCCGGACATGTCGTCCGGGGTGAGGCCACCGCCGCGGGCCTTGCCGGCGAGCTCGGCGGTCTTCTTGGAGATACCGGCGATGTTCAGGTCGCCCGCACCCTTGATGACCGGCGTCATCAGACCCTTCTCGGCGTCAACGGCGATGCCGATGTTCTCCGAGTCGAAGTACGTGATGGTGCCTTCGTCGTCGTTGATCCGGGCGTTGACGACCGGGTGGGCCTTCAGCGCCTGGGCGGCGGCCTTGACGAAGAACGGCATCGGGGAGAGCTTGACGCCCTCACGAGCCGCGAACGAGTCCTTCGCCTTGGCGCGCAGCTTCATCAGCTTCGTGATGTCGACCTCGACGACCGAGGTCAGCTGGGCCTGCGAGTGCAGCGCCTTCATCATGTTGTCGCCGATGACCTTGCGCATGCGGGTCATCTTGACCGTCTGGCCGCGGAGGGGAGAGACCTCCAGGGCCGGGGCCTTCGACGCGGCCGGGGCGGCAGCGGCGGCCGGAGCCGGGGCCGCGGCCTTCTTGGCCTCGGCGGCGGCGATGACGTCCTGCTTGCGGATGCGGCCACCGACGCCGGTGCCCTTGACGTCCGACAGGCTCACGCTGTGCTCGTTGGCCAGCTTGCGGACCAGCGGCGTGACGTACGCACCGTCGTCGGCCGGGGAGGCCTGCGCGGGCGCCGCCGGGGCGGCGGCCGGAGCCGGAGCCGGAGCGGCGGGAGCGGGCGCGGCGGGAGCGGCCGGAGCGGCGGGCTGAGCCGGAGCCGGAGCGGCAGCGGCGGGCGCGGCCGGGGCGGCGGGCTCGGGGGCCGGAGCCGCGGGAGCGGCCGGAGCCGGCTTCTCGGCGGCCGGAGCGGCCGGGGCAGCCGGAGCGGCAGCGGCCGGAGCGGCACCGGGAGCGCCGATGACGGCGAGCTTGGCGCCGACCTCAGCGGTCTCGTCCTCGCCCACGACGATCTCGAGCAGCACGCCCGCGGCCGGGGAGGGGATCTCGGTGTCGACCTTGTCCGTGGAGACCTCGAGCAGGGGCTCGTCCTCCGCGACCTCCTCGCCGACCTCCTTCAGCCAACGGGTGACGGTGCCCTCGGTGACCGACTCGCCCAGGGCGGGCAGCGTGACGTCGGTACCGGAGGCGCCACCGGCCGGGGCTGCCGGAGCGGCAGGGGCCTCGGCGGCGGGAGCCGGAGCGGCGGGGGCCTCGGCGGCGGGGGCCGGGGCCTCCTCCTGCGCGGGCTCGGCGGCCGGAGCGGACTCGGCGGCGGGGGCGGACTCGGCGGCGGGGGCGCCGCTGCCGTCGTCGATGACGGCCAGCTCGGCGCCGACCTCGACGGTCTCGTCCTCGGCGACCTTGATGGAGGCCAGGATGCCGGCGGCCGGGGAGGGGATCTCGGTGTCGACCTTGTCGGTCGAGACCTCGAGCAACGGCTCGTCGGCCTCGACGCGCTCACCCTCGGCCTTCAGCCAACGGGTGACAGTGCCCTCGGTGACGCTCTCGCCGAGCGCCGGAAGGGATACGGAAACCGCCATGGTTTCAGTTGCTCCTTACGAAAATGGGGTCTCCCCTGCTCGAGCGAAGCCGAGAGCTTGGGGAAGGAAGTCTGGGTCGCGAGAAGGTCAGTCGTGGGAGTGGAGAGGCTTGCCTGCGAGGGCCAGGTGAGCCTCGCCCATCGCCTCGTTCTGCGTCGGGTGGGCGTGGATGAGCTGGGCGACCTCGGCCGGCAGCGCTTCCCAGTTGTAGATCAGCTGGGCTTCGCCGACCTGCTCGCCCATGCGGTCGCCGACCATGTGGACGCCGACCACGGCACCGTCCTTGACCTGGACGAGCTTGATCTCGCCCGCGGTCTTGAGGATCTTGCTCTTGCCGTTGCCCGCCAGGCTGTACTTGAGGGCGACGACCTTGTCCGCGCCGTAGATCTCCTTGGCCTTGGCCTCGGTGATGCCCACGGAGGCGACCTCGGGGTGGCAGTACGTCACCTTCGGCACGCCGTCGTAGTCGATCGGGACGGTCTTGAGACCGGCCAGGCGCTCCGCCACCAGGATGCCCTCGGCGAAGCCGACGTGCGCGAGCTGGAGGGTCGGCACCAGGTCGCCCACGGCCGAGATGGTCGGGACGTTGGTCTGCATGTACTCGTCGGCGAGGACGTAGCCGCGGTCCATCGCGACGCCCTGCTCCTCGTAGCCGAGGCCCGAGGAGACCGGGCCGCGGCCGATGGCGACGAGCAGCACCTCGGCGTCGAAGGTCTTGCCGTCGGCGAGAGTCACGCGGACGCCGTCCTGCGTGTACTCGGCCTTCTCGAAGAAGGTGCCGAGGTTGAACTTGATGCCGCGCTTGCGGAACGCGCGCTCAAGAAGCTTCGAGGAGTTCTCGTCCTCGACCGGCACGAGGTGCTTGAGGCCCTCGACGACGGTCACCTCGGACCCGAAGGACTTCCACGCCGAGGCGAACTCGACGCCGATGACGCCGCCGCCCAGGATGATCGCGGACTTCGGCACGCGGTCCAGGGTCAGGGCGTGGTCCGAGGAGATGATGCGGTTGCCGTCGATCTCCAGGCCCGGCAGCGACTTCGGCACGGAGCCGGTCGCGAGAAGCACGTGGCGGCCCTGGACGCGCTGGCCGTTCACGTCCACCGAGGTCGGGGACGAGAGCTTGCCCTCGCCCTCGATGTACGTCACCTTGCGCGAGGCGATGAGTCCCTGCAGGCCCTTGTAGAGGCCGGAGATCACGTCGTCCTTGTACTTGTGGACGGCCGCCATGTCGATGCCCTCGAAGGTGGCCTTCACGCCGAACTGGTCGGCTTCGCGTGCCTGGTCGGCGATCTCGCCGGCGTGCAGCAGCGCCTTCGTGGGGATGCAGCCGTTGTGCAGGCAGGTGCCGCCGACCTTGCCCTTCTCGATCAGGGCGACGTCCAGGCCCAACTGCGACGCGCGCAGTGCCGCGGCGTAACCGCCGCTACCGCCGCCGAGGATCACTAGGTCGAAAACGGTGCTGGCGTCGTTCGCCACGTCACGTCCTCCATGCATGTGCGCCGTACGCCGGACCGCTCTTCCCGGGGGTCGATCGGTCGGTCGGCTGGTATTCGGCCGCTCTTGTTTCGGCCCTGTGGTGGGGGCCCTGTCCTGCCGAGAACCCATCTTCGCACTTGTCGGCGAGAGGTGGGACGGCGGGCCGGGCTGTGAGACGTCTGGTTCGCCACGTCCGGGCGTTGCTCAGGCTTTACTCAGGCATATGAACGTACGGATTTCGTTGAGGGCGAAATCGGTCAGGGCCCGGACATCTGGGTGTCCGGGCCCTGACCCGCGTACGACAGATCAGCTGGTCGGCCGAGGCCTGGTCAGCCGATGGCCGGCAGGCCGAGGCCCGCTGTCAGCCGAGGTCGCCCGCGGCCGTGCGCTCCGCGAGGCGGACCAGGGTGCGGACCGCGGTGCCGGTGCCGCCCTTGGGCGTGTAGCCGAACGGGCCGCCCTCGTTGAAGGCCGGGCCCGCGATGTCCAGGTGCGCCCAGGTGATGCCCTCGCCGACGAACTCCTGCAGGAAGAGACCGGCCACCAGACCGCCGCCCATGCGCTCGCCCATGTTGGCGATGTCGGCGGTGGGGGAGTCCATGCCCTTCTTCAGGTGCTCGGGCAGCGGCATCGGCCAGGAGGGCTCGCCCGCCTCCTCGGAGGCGTCGTGGATCGCGGCGCGGAACGCGTCGTCGTTGGCCATGATGCCGAAGGTGCGGCTGCCGAGCGCCATCATCATGGCGCCGGTCAGCGTGGCCACGTCGACGATCGCGTCGGGCTTGTCCTCGGAGGCCTTGGCGATCGCGTCGGCCAGGACCAGGCGGCCCTCGGCGTCCGTGTTGAGCACCTCGACGGTCTTGCCGCTGTACATGCGCAGGACGTCGCCCGGGCGGGTCGCCGAGCCCGACGGCATGTTCTCGGCCAGCGCCAGCCAGCCGGTGACGTTGACGTCGAGGCCCAGGCGCGCGGCGGAGACGACGGCGGCGAAGACGGCCGCGGCACCGGCCATGTCGCACTTCATCGTCTCGTTGTGGCCCGCGGGCTTCAGCGAGATGCCGCCCGAGTCGTACGTGATGCCCTTGCCGATGAAGGCGAGGTGCTTCTTCGCCTTGGACGACGTGTACGAGAGCTTGACCAGGCGGGGCGGGGCTTCCGAGCCGACGCCGACACCGAGGATGCCGCCGAAGCCGCCCTTGGCGAGCGCCTTCTCGTCCAGGACCTGCACCTTGATGCCGTGCTCCTTGGCGGCCGCGGAGGCGACCGCGGCGAAGGCCTCGGGGTTCAGGTCGTTCGGCGGGGTGTTGATGAGGTCGCGGGCGCGGTTCAGCTCCTCGGACACGGCGATGGCGCGCTCGACGGCGGCCTTGTACGCCTTGTCGCGGGGCTTGCCGCCGAGCAGGGCGATCTCGGCGAGCGGACCCTTGGCGTCCTTGCCGCTCTTGGAGTCCTTGCCCTTGGCGGAACCATTCTCCTTGTACGCGTCGAACGAGTACGCGCCGAGCAGCGCGCCCTCGGCGATCGCGCCGGTGTCGTCGGCGTCCTCGGCGGGCAGCGCGAACGCGGCCTTCTTCGAGCCGGACAGGGCGCGCGCCGCGGTACCGGCGGCGCGGCGCAGGGCGTCCGTGCCGTACGTCTCGTCCTTCTCCGGCACCGGGCCGAGGCCGACCGCGACGACGACCGGCGCCTTGAAGCCGGAAGGCGCGGGGAGCTTGGTCACCTCGCCCTCGCCGCCCGTGGCGCCGAGGGTCTCCAGGACGGACGCGAGCTTGCCGTCGTACGCCTTGTCCACGGCTTCGGCGCCGGGCGCGACAACCGGGCCCTTGGCGCCCTTGGCGACGCCGACGACGATCGCGTCGCCGCGCAAGCCGGACGCGGCGGCGGTGCTGAGAGTCAGAGCAGTCACGGTGGTGAATTCTCGCTTCCGTTGAGTTTTTCGGCCGATGGGTGGGTCGACCCGGCCCGACGCCAGCCTAGAACGGGCCGGAAAAGCGCCGAACATGAGCCTACGCGCGTCGCGCCCATTCGATTGTGCTGGTGGAGATTCATCCGTTCGTGGCTCCGCTTTTATGTTTCAGCGGTCAGCCGAGGGCCAGGATCACCAGCGCCGCCGTGGCGGCGGTCTCGGCGAGCGCGCCGAAGACGTCGCCGGTGATGCCTCCGAAGCGGCGGACGCAGTGCCTCAGGAGGAGTTCGGCGGCGCAGACCGCGAGGACCACGGCAGCCGCGTACCGCACGATCTCGTACGTTCCCCAGGGCGCGGCGGCGATCGCGGCCACCACGGTGACCAGTGCCCCCGCGAGCAGGGCGGAGCCCCGGGGGACGGTCCCCGCCACGGCGGCCCCGAGTCCCTCCGGGCGGGCCGGGGGAATGCCCTCGCGGGCGGCCAGGGTGAGGGCGAGGCGGGCGGCGGCCGCCGAGACGACCGCGGCGAGCGCACCCCGGGCCCATGAGGCTTCGTACAGCTGGAAGAGGACGGCCACTTGGGCGAGCAGGGTGAAGAGCAGCGTGATGACGCCGAAGGGGCCGACGTCGGACTGCTTCATGATGCTCAGCGCCTGGTCGGCGGGTTTGGCGCTGCCCAGGCCGTCGGCGGTGTCGGCGAGGCCGTCCAGGTGGAGGCCCCGGGTGAGTACGGCGGGGACGGCGGCGCTCGCCACCGCGGCGAGCAGCGGTCCCGAGCCGAGCGCCATGAGCAGGCCGCCGAGCCCGGCCGCGCACAGGCCGACCACCAGTCCCGCCAGGGGGGCGCAGAGCATCCCGGCGCGGGCCGCGTCGCGGTCCCACTCGGTGACGCGGACCGGGAGCGCGGTGAGGGTGCCGAAGGCGAAGCGGAGTCCGGCGGCGGGGGAGGTTCGGGGCACCGCGGAAGATTACCTGGGGCGCTCGGGCGAGCGGGGGGAGGGAGAGGTCCGCCGCGAAGTGCGACAAGCGGCCCCCCGGCCCAGGATGGCCCCATGGCCGACTGGTGGTACCGGAACATCACGGAGCCGGGAAAGCTGCCGCTCCTCCTGGCCCTGCTCTCCTTCGTGGGGTCCTTCCTCGTCACCCGGACCATCACGCGCCTCATCCGCGCGGGCAAGGGCCCCTTCCGGAACATCAGTTCGGGAGACGTGCACATCCACCACGTCGTGCCGGGCATCTTCCTCATGCTCGTCGGCGGATTCTGGGCGGTCGCGGCCGGCCGGCACAGCCTCGCCGCGATGTTCGCCGCGGTCTTCTTCGGCGTGGGCGCCGGTCTCGTACTCGACGAGTTCGCGCTGATCCTCTACCTCGACGACGTCTACTGGAGCGAGCGGGGCCGCAAGAGCGTCGAGGTCGTGATGCTGACCGCGGCCCTGGTGGTGCTCGTGCTCACCGGCTTCACCCCGTTCGGGGTGGACGACCTGACGCCCGAGGAGCGGAGCAACCGCGCGGGCCTCGCCCTGAACGTCGCCGTCAACTGCTGCTTCGCCCTGGTCGCCCTGGCCAAGGGCAAGCTGCGCACCGCCCTGATCGGCATCGTGATCCCGCTGGTCGCGGTGGTGGGCGCGATCCGCCTCGCCCGCCCCGGATCGGCGTGGGCCAGGCGCTTCTACCGCAACAGGCCCCGCGCCCGCGCCCGATCGGGCCTGCGCGCCTTCCACCACGACCGGCGCTGGGCGGGCCCGCGCCGCAGGGTTCAGGACTGGATCGGCGGCAAACCGGACCCGGAACTCGCGCGCCCGCGCCGCTGACGCACCGCCGAGCAGGCGCACAGCGCGAGGATCGCGGCGATCGCCGCCAGGTGCTCCTTGCCCGCGAGGTTTTCCTTGACGAACACCTCGACGACCATCAGGGCGGTCACGAACACCGCCGTGAACCAGGCCCGGTAGCGCCAGCACACGTAGACCGCGAGCCCGACCACCGCGGCGGAGGGACCGGTGTCGACGACCTGCGCGTCGGACGCGGGGAGCCCCAGCGGGTTGTCCGGCCCCCACGCGATGCCCACGCGCGCGTAGAGCGTGCCCGCCAGGGTGGCCACGTAGGCGATGACGAGCGTGCGCCACCAGCCGACGCAGATCTCCGCGACGGCGAACACCAGCAGGATCTGCGCGAGCGCGCCCCAGACGGGCAGGTCGAGCGCGGGCACGAAGAGCGAGAGCGGGGTGCGGAGCAGGGCGAGCCAGAGCGGCTCCTCGGCCCGTACGGAGCCGATGTTCTGCACGAACTGGTAGCCCCAGGGCTGGTTCTGGACGAACTGGAGGAGGGCGGTGAGACAGACGGCGGCCAGCGTCATGGGCGCCGCCCGCAGGCGCCGCCGTGCGATGCCGCCGCGCACGGCGTCGTACAGCGGCCCCCACTCGCGCCGGGCCAGGCGGGTGAGCGGGGCCGACCGGGGTCTGGCCGGGGCGGGGGTGCTCATCGTCGGGACTCCAGGTGCTTGCGGTGCAGCCGCCCCCAAGTTCTCGGCTTCGCTCGAACAGGGAGGGACCCCCCTGGCAGGCCCGGCGCTTCGAGGAAGCCCTCCGCGCGGGCCGACGCGATGCCGATGCGCGGCAGGTCGCCGCTCTTCTCGAAGAGAAGGAAGCGGGGCTCCCAGATCGGGCGGTACTTCGCGTTGGCGCGGTACAGCGACTCGATCTGCCACCACCGCGAGAAGAAGGTGAGCAGCGAGCGCCACAGCCGCAGGACCGGGCCCGCGCCGAGCCGTGAGCCACGTTCGAAGACCGACCTGAACATCGCGAAGTTCAGCGAGACCTGAGTGATCTTGATCTCGTCGGCGCGCTGGAGCAGCTCGATGACCATGAACTCCATCAGGCCGTTCTCGGAGTCGCGGTCGCGCCGCATCAGGTCGAGCGAGAGCCCGTTCGGCCCCCAGGGCACGAAGGAGAGCACCGCTCTCAACACGCCGTCGCCGTCGGTGCATTCGAGCATCACGCACCGCCCGTCACCCGGGTCGCCGAGCCTGCCGAGTGCCATGGAGAAGCCGCGCTCGGTGGCCCCGTCACGCCAGTCGTCGGCCCGCTGGAGCAGGTACGCCATCTCGTCGGCCGGGATGTCCTCGTGGCGGCGGATCCGCACCTCGTACCCGGCCCGCTGGACCCGGTTGTAGGCCTGGCGGACCGTCCGCATGGCCCGCCCCTGGAGCGTGAACTCGGCCGTCTCGACGATGGCTTCGTCGCCCAGTTCGAGCGCGTCGAGGCCGTGCCGGGCGTAGACGGTGCCCGCCTCCTCGCTCGCGCCCATCACGGCGGGGAGCCAGCCGTGCTCGCGGGCGTCGGCGAGCCAGGGTTCGATGGCGCCGGGCCAGGCCTCCGGATCCCCGATGGGATCGCCGGAGGCCAGCGAGACGCCCCCGATCACCCGGTAGGCGACCGCCGCCTTGCCGCTGGGCGACCACACGACGCTCTTCTCGCGGCGCAGCGCGAAGTAGCCGAGCGAGTCGCGCTCGCCGTACTTGTCGAGCAGTTCGTGCAGCTTGTGCTCGTCGTCCTCGGTGAGCGGGTCGACGGCCCTGCGCGAGCGGAAAGCGGCGTACAGGACGGCCAGGAGGAGGAGTGTGCTGAGTACGTTGATGGTGACGTTGACCCAGCCGGGCGTGGTGATGCCCTCGAACCGGGTGTCGTCGGCGGCCAGCGAGACGAGGCGCATCGTGCCGTAGCGCCAGCGGTCGAGGAAGGTCGAACGGTAGTCGTCGTGCGCGCGGTTGGTGGCGGCCACCAGGAGCGCGGCGATCAGTGAGGTCACCAGGAGACCGCCGACCGCGACGGCCGCGGCGAGCTTGGGGTTGGAGCGGTCGCCCTTGGCGTAGAACTCCCGCCGCCCGACGACCAGCGAGGCGACGAAGGCGGCGGTCAGGGCGAGGGAGATCCAGTTCTGCGCGTACCGGCGGATCTCCGGGAAGACCATCGCGAACGCGAAGAGGAGCAGAAAGAGTCCGCTGAGTACGAGGTTGAGAATCCAGGCGGCACGTTTGCGGCGGCGCATCGTGATCGCCAGGAACATGGTGAAGGCACCGGAGGCGAAGCCCGCGGTGAGCATGTACGGCGTGAAGTAGTTCTCGGTGTTGTGCCGCCGCAGATCCTGCCCCAGGGAGACCCAGACCGCGCTCAGAAAGTTGATGAAGGTGACGGCGCGTAGGTACCAGACACTGAAGGCCGCGGCGAGGCGCTGACGGCGCCCGGCAGCAGCGGTTTGCTCATCTCCCATGAAAAGGGATCATATGGGCCATGCTCGCCTATACCGGGCCGCCCCCGGCTGTGCGCGACCGCGCCGTCTACTCCGCTTCGGCGCGCGCCTCCGGATGCGGCTCGACGTCAGCCTCCACCTTCGGCTCCAGCCCGGTCTCCGCCTCCGCCACCGGCTCGGCCTCCCGCTCGGGCAGTTCGGCGGAGAGCGCGGCGGCGGCCCGTACGAGCGGCAGCGCGAGAAGCGCCCCCACGCCTTCGCCCACCTGCACGCCCTGTTCGAGCACGGGGTCGAGCGCCATCCGGTCGAGGGCCTTGGCCTGCGCGGGCTCCCCGCTGCTGTGCCCCGCCAGCCACCAGTCCGGCGCCCGGAAAGCGACCCGCTGGGCCACGAGCGCCGCCGCCGACGCGACGACGCCGTCCAGGATGACCGGCGTACGGCGCACGGCGCTCTGCAGCAGGAATCCGGTCATGGCGGCGATGTCCGCACCGCCCACCGTCGCGAGCAGTTCGAGCTGATCGCCGAGCACGGGCCGCGCCCGCCGCAGCGAGTCCCGGACGGCCGCGCACTTGCGCATCCACGCCAGGTCGTCGATCGGCGCGCCGCCGCGCCCGGTCACCACGGACGCGTCGGTCCCGCACAGCGCGGCGACCAGCGTCGCCGCGGGTGTCGTACCGCCGACGCTCACATCGCCGAGCACGACCAGGTCGGTCCCGGAGTCGGCCTCCTCGTCCGCGACGGCCATCCCGGCCCGCACCGCGGCCTCGGCCTCCTCGGCCGTCAGCGCGTCCTCGATGTCGGTACGTCCCGAGCCGCGCCGCACCCGATGCCCCGTCACCTGCGCGGGAAGCTCGGCCGGATCGCAGTCCAGGGCCACGTCGACGACCCGGACCGGCACGTCGAGGCGGCGCGCGAGAACGGCGACGGGGCTCGCGCCGGAGAGCACGGCACGCACGAGCTCGGCCGCGCCGCCCGCGGGCCGGGCGGACACATCGAGCTCCGCGACCCCGTGGTCGCCCGCGAAGAGGATCACGCGTGGCCGCTCGATCGGCTTGACCGGCACCGAGGACTGGGCCGCGGAAAGCCACTCGCCAAGGTCGTCCAGACGGCCGAGCGCCCCGGGCGGCACGCTCTGCCGCTCCCTGCGCTCCTCGGCGTCGCGGCGGATCCCGCCGTCGGGCCGCTCGATCAGGTCGGTGAAGTCGTCGAGATTCAGCGAGCTCATTCGCCGAACAGTACCGGCAGGGCCCGGGCCCGGGTCGGACGGCCCGGCAGTAAGCATCCGGCCACCTCCGCGGTGTCGTTGCGCCGGTGCCGATGGTCCTTTACGTACCGTGATGATCCTTTACGTACGATGTGAGGAGACCGTCACGTCCATGGACGCCGCCAAGGCCGCCGCCGCCCAGGCCGAGAAGATCCTCACCGTTCCGCGGGCCGCCCGCCGATACCGGGCGCGGGCCAGGGCGATGGGCCGCTTCATCGAGGCCGAGAGCTGGCTGGACGTCGAGACCGGGCACGGGCACTTCCCCGCCGTCGCTCAGGAGGTGCACCCGTACACCGCCTTCGACGGCCTCGACAGCACCGAGCGCGTGGAGGAGGGCCGCAGGGCAGGCCGCGTGGAGGAGGCCCACCGCGGGTTGCTCGCCGACCTGGCGCCGAAGCTCGCGGGGCGCTACGACGCGCTGAGCATGTTCCACTACCTGGAGCGCAGCGCCGACCCGCGCGTCGAACTCATCGCCGCCCGCACGGTGTTGCGGCCCGGCGGCCATCTGATGATCGAGGTCCCCGTCCCCGGGAGCCGGTACGCCAGAGTCCTCGACAAGGGGTGGCTGCGGGCCGAGCCCCACCACCGCATCCCGCCCGCCTTTCTCCGCGGCGAGTTGGAGAACCTCGGCTACACCGTCGTGGCCACCGACCGGCGTGAGTCGCACATCCCGTTCGACCTGAGTGCCGGCCTGGCCATCGCACTCGGCCGCGTCCGCGCCGCGGCCCGCGTCGCGGCCCCGCTCCTGGCCGCCGCGGCCCTGACCGACCGGCTCCTCGCCCCCCTGATCAGCCGAACCCGGTTCTCCAACGCCTACCGGGTCATCGCCCGCAGGAACCCCGACGCGTGAGGGGCCGGGTCGGTCCGGGGCGGTCCAGGTCGGTTCGGGTTGGTCCGGGTCGGTCCGTTTCAGTCCCGCAGGGTGAGCGCCTGGCCCGCCACGACCATCAGCACGTGCTCGCACTCCGCCGCGAACGCCACGTTGAGACGGCCCAGTTCATCGCGGTAGCGGCGGCCCGACGCGGTCGCGGGGACGATGCCCGAACCAACCTCGTTCGACACGGCGACGACCGTGCGCCGACTCGCGCGCACCGCGTCCGTGAGCTCGGTGACCCGCTTGCGCAGCGCCCGCTCGCCACCGCCCGCCCATTCGTCGTCGTCCCACGCGTTCACCTCGTCCATGGCGTACGTCAGCCACAGCGACAGGCAGTCGATGAGCAGGGGAGGGCCGCTCTCGGCGAGCAGCGGCACGAGGTCGCAGGTCTCGGTGGTGCCCCACGACCCGGGCCGCCGTTCACGGTGGGCGCTCACCCGGTCCGCCCACTCCGAGTCGCCGTTCCTGGTCCCGCCGGTGGCCACGTAGAGGACCTCGGGGAAGGCTTCGAGACGCCGCTCGGCCTCCACCGACTTCCCTGATCGGGCGCCGCCGAGGACCAGGGTGCGGCGCGGCACGTCCGGTACGTCCTCGTAGGCGCCGACCGCCAGCGTCGTACCGTCCGGCACGGCCCGCGCACCGGCGGCCGCAAGCCTGCGGGTCAGCTCCGCGCCCGGCGGCACCTCATGGCCCAGATGGACGGCGATGATGTCCGTGGTCGGACCGATCGCACCGGCCGCCCGCAGCCGTGCGAGCCCGTCGGGGCGCCCGATGACGTCGGCGACGACCATCTCGTAGACGGGAAGCTCGTCCGGCATCCCGGCGGGCGCACCGCCCGGCGGCAGATACAGCAGCCGCTCTCCGTCGGTGCCCACCACCTCGTACCCCGTGCCCGGATGGTCCATCGCCACCGCGCGCACCCGGTGCCCGGTGAGCAGCGCCAGCTCCCGCCCGTCGGGCACCCGGCCCGGCTGCGGAAGACCGGCCGGCACCTCCACCGAGGGGCCGTCGTGCGGATGGGAGAGCAGAACCTGGCGTACGCCGCCGAGCGAGTGCCCCGAACGGGCGGCCGCGAAGGCGGCGCCAGGGGTGAGGTCGAGCAGCAGGACGCCGTCCACCAGGAGCGCGGTCGCGGCGCGTGCGGCGCCGCGGAGCGCGGTCGCGCAGGCGGCGCAGGGGCAGTCGGAGCGGGGCAGGCCTTCAGGGGAGCCGGTGCCGAGCAGAGTCAGTTCCACAAGAAGATCCTCCCGCGTCACCGCGAGCGCCGCTCGCCCGGCTACGCTTCAAGCGGCTTCACACAGCTGTCGGACCATCGGGAGGCTGGCATGGCGGCATGGACGTGGCGGTTCGAGAAGGCGGACGGGACGGAGGTCCAGCCCGCTCTGACGCCCGAAGAGTTCACGACTCAAGGGGACGCGGAGTCCTGGGTCGGCGAGTTCTGGAAAGAGCTCGCTGACGGCGGCGCCGACCAGGTGTCGCTCTTCGAGGACACGAACAAGATCTATGGGCCGATGAGCCTGCACGCTGAGGACGCGGCGCAGGGGTGAGTGACGCCTGAGTGAGAAGTGAGAGGGGGGTGACCGCATCCGCGGCCACCCCCCTCTTCCTCGTGACGCTCGTGATCGTCGCGCCGTGCCTACATCTCGCCCAGCGTGAGATCCGCGGTCCTGTCGGCGCCGTCGCGTGTGTACGTCACCTTCGCCTTGTCGCCCGGCTTCTCCCCGGCGAGCGTCTCGGAGAGCGAGGTGATGGTGGTGATCTCCGTATCCCCCAGCTTGGTGATGATGTCGCCGGCCTCGATGCCCGCCCTGGCCGCGCCGCCGTCCTTCTGCGCCTCGACGACGGCGACACCCGCGGGCTTGTAGTCGTCACCGAGGACCGTGCGCCCCGTGATGCCGAGGGCGGCCCGGCCCGAGTCGGTGACCTTGCCGTCCTTGATGATCTGATCGGCGACCGTCCTCACCATCGAGGAGGGGATCGCGAACCCGATGCCGGGCGCCGCGCTGCCGCCCATGTCCGGGTCGGTGGCGGCGAGCGTCGGAATGCCGATGACCTCGCCGTCGAGGTTGACCAGGGCGCCGCCGCTGTTGCCCGGGTTGATCGCGGCGGACGTCTGGACCATGTTCGCGATGGTGGCGCCGGTGGAGCCCTCCGAGCGGCCCTCGCTGACGGTCCTGCCGGTGGCGGAGACGATGCCCTGCGTGACGCTGGACGACAGGCCGAGCGGCGAACCCATGGCGAGCACGATCTGCCCGACCCCGGCCTTCGTGGAGTCCCCGAACTTCGCGGCCTTGAGCCCGCTCGGCGGGTTGTCGAGCTTGATCACGGCGAGATCCTGCTCGGGGTAGGAGCTGACGAGCTTCGCGCTGAGCGCCTGCTCCCCGGTGGCCGTCGTGACCTTGAAGGTCCGTTCCTTGCCCACGACATGGGCGTTGGTGACGACATGGCCCTTGTCGTCGTAGACGACGCCGGAGCCGAGGCTGTCGGAGGCGTCGATCTGGACGACCGAGGGCAGGACGTTCTTGATCACCTGCTGGTAGTCGGCCTGCAGATCGTTCGCCGCCATGGGCGCGGCCTGAGTGGTGGACTCACCGGAGTCCCCGGAACCGGAGCTCGAGCATCCACTCATCAGAAGCCCGGCGACGACAGCGGCGGCGGTGGCGTTACGGGTACGCGAGACAGTCATGCCCCGAGTGTCCGCTTCGCCCTAATCTGTCGCCCTGGATGCGGGGCAATCGGGTGGGTGGGAGAACATCCGCGGCGAGGCGGCGGTTCAGTCCCGTACCCCACAGATGTGCAGCAGCGCCGCGACCCGCCGATAGGGATCGGTCCGTCCGGCCCGCTCCTCCGCGGCAAGCAGCGCCGTCAACTCCGCCTCCTCCGGCGGAACCGCGTCGTCCGGCGCGCCGTCGGTGAAGACCCGCACGCCGTACCAGGCGTGCAGCGGCGCGGCGATCCCCGCGAGCGACGCGGTCACCGCGTCGAGCCGATCCGCCCGCGCCTCGATGCCGAGCCGATTGCGGTACACGGTGGAGTCGAAGGCACCCATCGCCCCCGCCCAGTCCCCGGCGAGCCCCGGCCGCATGGCAAGAGCGTCCGCGTTCCGCACGAGGAGGGAGAGCAGCCCGCCGGGAGCCAGCATCCGGGCGAGGCCCGCGAGCAGCGCGTCCGGCTCCTCGACGTACATCAGCACACCGTGGCACAGCACGACGTCGAAGCTGCCCGGCAGGAAGTGCACCCCGGTGTCGCGCCCGTCGCCCTCGACGATGCGCACGCGCCCCTGGATGCCCTCGGGCTCGGCGCCGAGCGCGGCCCGCGCCGCTGCCACCATCGACGAGTCCTGCTCGACGCCCGTCACCTTGTGCCCGGCGCGGGCGAGCCGCAGCGCCTGCGTGCCCTGGCCCATGCCCACATCGAGCACGCGCAGCCGCTGCCCCACGGGGAAGCGCCCGGCTATCTGCTCGTCGAGCTGCCGGGTCACCAGCTCCTGGCGTACGGCATTGCGAAGGCCGCCCAGTATCTCCAGCCAGGCGGCGGCCCCGCCGGCGAAACCGCTCAGGGCCGCTCTCCGCGCTTGACCTGCGGCTTCGGCAGTCGCAGCCGGCGCATCTGGAGCGTACGCATCAGGGCGTAGGCGACGGCGCCCTTCTTGTTCTCGCTCGGGAAGCGCTCGTTCAGGCGCTTCTTCAGGCGGACCGCCGTCGTCACCGAGTCCACGATGATCAGGACGATCACGAAGAGCCAGAGCAGCAGCGCGATGTTCTGCAGCTGCGGGATCCGGACCATGCTCAGTACGAGGATGATCACGGCGAGCGGCAGGAAGAACTCGGCGATGCAGAACCGCGAGTCGACGAAGTCGCGGGCGAACTTGCGCACGGGGCCCTTGTCACGGGCGGGCAGATAGCGCTCGTCACCGCTGGCGAGCGCCTGACGCTGCTTGTCCATCTGGACGCGGCGTTCATTGCGCTGCCGCTTCGCCGCCTCCTTGCGCGTCACAGGCGTGTTGGCCACGCTGCGGCGCTGGGTCTGGGCCTCACTGCGCTTGGGCGTGGGGCGGCCCTTGGGGGCCTCGGGGTCACGGGGCTGCTGGGAGTCGGTCACCGGGGCCTTGCTCGCCGGGGCCTTCTCGTCCTTGGATCGGCTACGGAACACAAAACCCAAGGGTACGGGGTGCGAACGTGTGGACCCCCGCCCGATGGGGAACGATCCGGCAACACCGAGCGTCTTGATTGTGTGTCTAAAGGGGCGTTCCGTGTGGTTTACAAGCGGTTTTCCGGCGGTTCCCGGGGGTGCACCTACTCCCTACGCCGGAGCTGGGCCGGACGCAGTCGTCCTTGGGGATGAGCGCATCCGCCCGCGAACAGTGCGGTAATGGATGCAGGGCCCGTACTGTGGGTTCTGGCAGTACCTGGAGCTGGAAGTCCGTCAGAAGGGGGCGCGCGAAGCCCATGAGCGGTGTCATGAAGCGTATGGGGATGATCTTCCGCGCGAAGGCGAACAAGGCCCTTGACCGGGCCGAGGACCCGCGCGAAACCCTCGATTACTCGTACCAGAAACAGCTTGAGCTGCTGCAGAAGGTCCGCCGCGGTGTCGCCGACGTGGCGACCTCGCGCAAGCGCCTCGAGTTGCAGTTGAACCAGCTTCAGAAGCAGTCCTCCACCCTTGAGGACCAGGGCCGCAAGGCCCTCGCCCTCGGCCGCGAGGACCTGGCACGTGAGGCGCTCTCGCGCCGTGCGGCGCTTCAGCAGCAGGTGACCGACCTGGAGACGCAGCACCAGACGCTCCAGGGCGAGGAGGAGAAGCTCACCCTCGCGGCGCAGCGCCTCCAGGCCAAGGTCGACGCCTTCCGTACGAAGAAGGAGACGATCAAGGCCACGTACACCGCGGCCCAGGCGCAGACCCGGATCGGCGAGGCCTTCTCCGGTATCTCCGAGGAGATGGGCGACGTCGGCATGGCGATCCAGCGCGCCGAGGACAAGACCGCGCAGCTCCAGGCGCGGGCGGGCGCGATCGACGAGCTCCTGGCCTCCGGTGCTCTCGACGACTCCTCCGGGCTCGCCAAGGACGACATCCAGTCCGAGCTGGATCGCCTCTCCGGTGGTACTGATGTAGAGCTGGAACTCCAGCGGATGAAGGCCGAGCTCGCGGGAGGGCCGACGCCGAAGCAGGCCATCGAGCCGGGTCAGGGACAGCCTCAGGCTCAGCAGCCGCAGGACACCCCGCGCTTCGACAAGCAGTAGTCACCGCAGTCACCGCTCACGTCCGAGGAGGGCGACATGATCGTACGGATCATGGGGGAGGGGCAGGTGAAGCTGGCCGACAGCCACTTCACCGAACTGAACAAGCTGGACGACGAGCTGCTCGCCGAGATGGAGAGCGGCGACGAGTCCGGCTTTCGCCGGACCCTCGGCGCGTTGCTGGACAAGGTCCGGGAGCTGGGTACGGCGTTGCCCGACGACGCGCTCGAACCCTCGGAGCTGATTCTCCCCGGTCCGGACGCGACGCTGGACGAGGTCCGCGAAATGTTGAGCGACGACGGCCTGATCCCGGGCTAGTTCTGGCCGGGGGCCTGCCCGGGTGTCGGCTGAGCTCTGTCTGCGGGGCTGCCCGGGTCTTGGCTGAGTTCCGTCTGCGGGGCTGCCCGGGTCTTGGCTGAGCTCTGTCTGCGGGGCTGCCCCAGTCTCGGCTGAGTTCCGTCCGCGCGGTTGATCGTCCCGGCGCTTCGCGCCGGATGCCTGCCGCCTCTGCTGCCCACCCGCCGGGTTACCCGGCGATCTTGGTTCGGTGCGGGATGCGACGCGGGGCAATCGCGCGGGTGGGCGGGAAAAATCCGCCGCGAAGCGGTGGGCCAGGAGTGCCAGAGCGAACCGCGCAGGTAAAACCCCGCCCAGACCCGGTCCCAGCCGCCCGCAGGGCCCCGTACCGTTCAAGGCGTGAGCACTCTCGTGCGAGGCCGATGCTGGGCCAAGGCGCACCCCCTGGCTGTGGACGCCGCCCTCGCGGCAGCCGTCCTCGTATGCATGGTCATCGGTTCCTTCGTCGAGCCGTACGGTCATGACGGAGGCCCCAGTTGGGGCACCCGCACCCCGAGCGCGCTCAGCCTGGTCCTGATGGTGCTCGGCGCCACCGCGCTGGTCTTCCGTCGCCGCGCCCCCTGGGTCGTGCTCGCCGCGACCTGCGGCTTCACCGTCGTCGACCTGGTCACCGGCGAGTTCCGCGGCGGCGTCGTCATGAGCGCGGTCATCGCGCTCTTCACCGTCGCCGCCCGCACCAACCGCCCCACCACCTGGCGCGTCGGCCTGATCACCATGACCGGGCTCACCGGAGTCGCGATGCTGGCGGGCCCGCTGCCCTGGTACGCCCAGGAGAACCTCGGCATCTTCGCCTGGACCGGCATGGCCGCGGCCGCCGGTGACGCCGTCCGCAGCCGCCGCGCCTTCGTGGACGCCATACGCGAGCGCGCCGAACGCGCGGAGCGCACCCGCGAGGAGGAGGCAAGGCGCCGCGTCGCCGAGGAGCGGCTGCGCATCGCCCGCGATCTGCACGACGTGGTGGCCCACCACATCGCCCTCGTCAATGTGCAGGCCGGGGTCGCGGCGCACGTCATGGACAAGCGGCCCGACCAGGCCAAGGAAGCCCTCTCCCACGTACGGGACGCCAGCCGCTCCGCCCTCAACGAACTGCGCGCCACCGTCGGCCTGTTGCGGCAGACCGGCGACCCCGAGGCGCCCACCGAACCCGCACCCGGCCTGGCCCGCCTGGACGACCTCGTCGAGACCTTCCGCCACGCAGGTCTTCCCGTGGAGGTGACCAGTGGCGACGCGGCCAAGGACCTGCCCGCAGGAGTCGACCTGGCCGCCTACCGCATCATCCAGGAGGCCCTCACGAACGTGCAGAAGCACGCGGGAACGGGCGCCAAGGCGGAGGTCAGCGTCATCCGCGTAGGACCGAACGTCGAGGTCACGATCCTGGACGACGGGACAGGCGACAAGGGCGAGGAGAGCAGGCAGGACAGGGAGGACAGGGAGAGCGACGGCGGCGGGCACGGGCTCATCGGCATGCGGGAGCGCGTCAGCGCCCTGGGCGGCCGCTGCACCGTGGGGCCCCGCTACGGCGGCGGATTCCGCGTCCATGCGATCCTGCCCGTCACGGCAAAGCCGGTCACCCCGGCAGAGGGAGGGACCGCGTGACGATCCGGGTGCTGCTGGCCGACGATCAGGCCCTGCTGCGCAGCGCGTTCAAGGTGCTCGTCAACTCCGAGCCCGACATGGAGGTCGTCGCCGAGGCGTCGGACGGCGCGGAGGCCGTCGAGCTCGCCAGGGCCGAGGCCGCCGATGTCGTCCTGATGGACATCCGCATGCCCGGCATGGACGGCCTCGCCGCCACCCGCCTGATCAGCGCCGACCCCGCCCTGGCCCACGTACGGGTGGTCATGCTGACGACCTTCGAGGTCGACGAGTACGTGGTGCAGTCGCTGCGCGCCGGTGCCTCCGGCTTCCTCGGCAAGGGCGCGGAGCCGGACGAACTGCTCGGCGCGATCCGGATCGCGGCCGCGGGCGACGCCCTCCTCTCCCCGGTGGCGACGAAGGGCCTGATCGCCAAGTTCCTCGCGCAGGGCGACGGTTCGGACGACGACGGCGGGGTGCGCGGTGAGCGCCTCGACGCGCTCACCGGGCGTGAGCGCGAGGTCCTCGTCCAGGTCGCGGGCGGGCACTCGAACGACGAGATCGCCGAGCGCCTCGAGGTCAGTCCGCTCACCGTGAAGACCCACGTGAACCGCGCGATGGCGAAGCTGGGCGCCCGTGACCGGGCACAACTCGTCGTCATTGCCTACGAATCGGGCCTGGTACGTCCAAGGGTGGAGTGACCGCGGGCCCGACGTACTGCGCCCGCAGTATGCGTCACATAAGAACGGGTCCTCGGAGTGACGATTCCTGCCCTGGACATGGCAGATCGTGTAGGGGGCACCGGCCAGCCGGTGCCCGTTCCTGCGCAGTACGCCACAGAGAGAGACCACCATGTCCTGGCTGTCCCGCTTCAGCCTCGCCCAACGGGCCCTGATCGGGCTGATATCCATCATCGCGCTGGTCTTCGGCGCGATCGCGATCCCTCAGCTCAAGCAGCAGCTGCTGCCCTCCATCGAACTGCCGATGGTGTCCGTCCTCGCCCCGTACCAGGGTGCGTCCCCCGATGTGGTCGAAAAGCAGGTCGTCGAACCCCTCGAGTCCTCGATCGACGCGGTCGACGGCATCACCGGCATCACCTCCACGGCGAGCGAGGGCAACGCCGTGATCATGGCCCAGTTCGACTACGGCAGCGGCTCCAAGCAGCTCGTCGCCGATGTCCAGCAGGCCGTGAACCGCGCCGGGGCCCAGCTCCCCGACGACGTCGACCCGCAGGTCGTCGCGGGCTCCACGGACGACATTCCGACCGTGGTCCTCTCCGTCACCTCCGACAAGGACCAGCAGGCGCTCTCCGACCAGCTCGACCGCACGGTCGTCCCCGCCCTGAAGGACATCGACGGCGTCGCCCAGGTCACCGTCGACGGCGTACGCGACCTCCAGGTCGACGTCACCCCCGACGACAAGAAGCTGGCCAAGGCGGGCCTGACCCCGGCCGCGCTCGGCCAGGCGCTCCAGGCCGGCGGCGCCACGCTCCCCGCGGGCTCCTTCGACGAGGGCGGCAAGAACCGCACCGTCCAGGTCGGCGGCGGCTACACCTCGCTGAAGCAGATCCAGTATTTGATGGTCACCCCGGAGGCCAAGCCGGGGGAGCGGCCGGGCAAGCCGGTGCGCCTCGACGAGGTCGCCACCGTCAAGCAGCAGCCGTCGGACGCCACGTCCATCACGCGCACCAACGGCAAGCCCAGCCTCGCCCTCTCGATCACCATGGACCAGGACGGCAGCGCCGTCGCCATCTCCGACGAGGTCAAGGACAAGCTGCCCGGCCTGCGCAAGGACCTGGGCGCCGGATCGGACCTGACGGTCGCAAGCGACCAGGGCCCCGCGGTCTCCAAGTCCATCGACGGCCTCACCACCGAGGGCGCGCTCGGCCTGGTCTTCGCGGTCCTCGTCATCCTGGTCTTCCTGGCGTCGATCCGCTCGACGCTGGTCACCGCGGTCTCCATCCCGCTCTCGGTCGTCCTCGCCCTGGTCGTGCTCTGGACGAGGGACCTCTCCCTCAACATGCTCACGCTCGGCGCGCTGACCATCGCCATCGGCCGCGTCGTCGACGACTCGATCGTGGTCCTGGAGAACATCAAGCGCCACCTCGGATACGGCGAGGAGCGCGAGGCCGCGATCCTCACGGCGGTCAAGGAGGTCGCGGGCGCGGTCACGTCGTCGACCCTGACCACGGTCGCGGTGTTCCTGCCGATCGGCCTGGTCGGCGGCATGGTGGGCGAGCTCTTCGGCTCCTTCTCGCTGACGGTCACCGCGGCGCTCCTGGCGTCCCTGCTCGTCTCGCTGACCGTCGTGCCGGTCCTCTCGTACTGGTTCCTGCGTCCCCCGAAGGACGTGCGCGGCGCCGACCCGGAGGAGGCCCGCCGCAAGGCCGAGGAGAAGGAGGAGAAGAGCAGGCTCCAGCGCTTCTACGTCCCTGTCCTGCGGTTCGCGACGCGGCGCCGCTTCACCAGCCTCGCCCTCGCGATCGTGATCCTCGTGGGTACGTTCGGCATGGCACCGCTCCTGAAGACGAACTTCTTCGATCAGGGCGAGCAGGAAGTCCTGACCATCAAGCAGGAGTTGAAGCCGGGCACCAGCCTCGCGGCGTCCGACGCCTCGGCCAAGAAGGTCGAGAAGATGCTGGACGGCCTCGACGAGATCAAGGACTACCAGGTCACGGTCGGCTCCTCCGGCTTCATGGCGGCGTTCGGCGGCAGCACGGACACCAACCAGGCCTCGTACACGCTGACCCTCAAGGACAAGTCGTCGTACGACAAGACGCAGGACCGGGTCGAGGAGGAGCTCGGCAAGCTCTCCGGCATCGGGCAGACGTCCATCTCGGCCGGTGACGGCTTCGGCAGCCAGGACCTGAGCGTGGTCGTCAAGGCCGCCGACGGTGACGTGCTGCGCAAGGCGTCCGAGGAGGTGCGCGACGAGGTCGCGAAGATCGACGACGTCACCGACGTGCAGAGCGACCTGTCGCAGAGCGTCCCGCGCATCTCGGTCAAGGGCAACTCCAAGGCGGCGGCGGCCGGGTTCAACGACACCACCCTCGGCCAGGCCGTCGCCCAGGCGGTCCGCGGCACCGAGAGCGGCAAGGCGATCCTGGACGACACCGAGCGCGACGTCGTGGTGAAGTCGGCGCAACCGGCGAAGACGCTCGCCCAGCTGCGCGAGCTGAACCTCGGCTCCGTGAAGCTCGGTGACATCGCCTCGGTGAAGCTGGTCGACGGACCCGTCTCGATGACCCGCATCGACGGTGCGCGCGCCGCGACGATCACCGCGAAGCCGACCGGTGAGAACACGGGCGCGGTCAGTGCCGACCTCACCAAGAAGCTCGACGCGCTGAACCTGCCGGACGGTGTGACGGCGTCCATCGGCGGCGTCTCCGAGGACCAGGACGAGGCGTTCGCCTCGCTGGGCCTCGCGATGCTCGCGGCGATCGCGATCGTCTTCATGCTGCTCGTGGCGACGTTCCGCTCGCTCGTCCAGCCGCTGATCCTGCTGGTCTCGATCCCGTTCGCGGCCACGGGCGCGATCGGGCTCCTGATCGCCACCGACACCCCGATGGGTGTGCCCGCGATGATCGGCATGCTGATGCTGATCGGCATCGTGGTGACGAACGCGATCGTCCTGATCGACCTGATCAACCAGTACCGCAGGCAGGGGCACGGCGTGGTCGAGGCGGTCGTCGAGGGCGGCCGTCACCGCCTCCGTCCGATCCTGATGACGGCTCTGGCGACCATCTTCGCCCTGCTCCCGATGGCCCTCGGCGTCACGGGCCAGGGCGGCTTCATCGCCCAGCCGCTCGCGGTGGTGGTCATCGGCGGCCTGATCACGTCGACGCTCCTGACCCTCCTCCTCGTCCCGACGCTCTACGCGATGGTGGAACTCCGCAAGGAACGTCGCCGCGCGAAGCGCGAGGCGAAGCGGGCGAAGAAGGCGGGCGTTCCGCCGCGGGCCGACGCCGAGTCGGACGACGCGGAACCGGCTCAGGTCTGACCCTGCGGGCCGTCCCCACCAGCGGCGCTGATCGCGTACGTTCCGGCGCTGGAGGCGCTGGAGCCGCTGGGGGGCCCGCTCAAGGGGCGTAGAACGCGGTAAGGGGCACCCGCAATGGCGGGTGCCCCTTACGCGCGCGAATGGGCAGGCCTACGGAAGCGCGAGCATCCGCTCAAGGGCCAGCTTCGCGAACTGCTCGGTCTCGCGGTCGACCTCGATCTGGTTGACCAGCTTGCCCTCGGCGAGGGACTCCAGCGTCCAGACCAGGTGCGGCAGGTCGATCCGGTTCATGGTCGAGCAGAAGCAGACCGTCTTGTCGAGGAAGACGATCTCCTTGTCGTCCGCGGCGAAACGGTTCGCCAGGCGGCGTACGAGATTCAGCTCGGTCCCGATCGCCCACTTGGAACCGGCGGGAGCCGCCTCAAGGGTCTGGATGATGTGCTCCGTGGAGCCCACGTAGTCCGCCGCGGCCACGACCTCGTGCTTGCACTCGGGGTGCACCAGGACGTTGACGCCGGGAATGCGCGCGCGGACGTCCTCCACGGACTCCAGCGAGAAGCGCCCGTGCACCGAGCAGTGCCCGCGCCACAGGATCATCTTCGCGTCCCGCAGCTGCTGAGGCGTCAGGCCGCCGTTCGGCTTGTGCGGGTTGTAGAGGACGCAGTCCTCCAGCGTGAGGCCCATGTCCCGGACCGCGGTGTTGCGGCCGAGGTGCTGGTCGGGCAGGAAGAGGATCTTCTCGCCCTGCTCGAAGGCCCACTCCAGGGCCCGCTTGGCGTTGGACGACGTACAGATCGTCCCGCCGTGCTTGCCGGTGAAGGCCTTGATGTCGGCCGAGGAGTTCATGTACGAGACGGGCACGACCTGCTCGGCCACCCCGGCCTCGGTCAGCACGTCCCAGCACTCCGCGACCTGCTCGGCGGTGGCCATGTCGGCCATCGAGCAGCCTGCGGCCAGGTCGGGAAGGACGACCTTCTGGTCGTCGGTGGTCAGGATGTCCGCGGACTCGGCCATGAAGTGCACACCGCAGAAGACGATGTACTCGGCCTCCGGCTTGGCGGCCGCGTCCTTGGCCAGCTTGAAGGAGTCGCCGGTGACATCCGCGAACTGGATGACCTCGTCGCGCTGGTAGTGGTGGCCGAGCACGAAGACCTTGTCGCCGAGCTTCTCCTTGGCGGCGCGGGCGCGCTCCACAAGGCCGGGGTCGGAGGGCGACGGCAGATCGCCGGGGCACTCGACGCCGCGCTCACTCCTGGGGTCGGCCTCGCGGCCGAGCAGCAGCAGGGCGAGCGGCGTCGGCTGGACGTCGAGATCCACGGGGGACTGGGCGGTGGTCACGAGACACGCACCCTTTCTTCTCTGCAGACGACTTTTCGTCTAATTGACGTTATCTATCATAACCGCTTCACGTCAGTTTGACGATGGCCATTGTGTCGATGTGACGCGTTCGCCCTCGACGGACCGATGTCCCATCGGGCGGCATGTGCGAGCATGAAGGGACAGACAGTCGAGAGAACAGCACTCGGCCCGGAATGAATCCGTGGCTCCGACGGTTGCAACCGTCGGCAAGCAGTCTCCGTACAACCCGGGAGAGAAGCAGATGTCCGTATCGGACGAGACCACCACCGTGAGCGACGGCATCCTCCTGTCCGACGCCGCCGCGGCCAAGGTCAAGGGCCTTCTTGAGCAGGAGGGCCGGGATGACCTCGCGCTGCGCGTCGCCGTTCAGCCCGGCGGCTGCTCCGGCCTTCGCTACCAGCTGTTCTTCGACGAGCGCTCGCTCGACGGCGACGTGCTCAAGGACTTCGACGGCGTGAAGGTCGTCACCGACCGGATGAGCGCTCCTTACCTCGGCGGCGCCTCCATCGACTTCGTCGACACCATCGAGAAGCAGGGCTTCACGATCGACAACCCGAACGCCACGGGCTCTTGCGCCTGCGGCGACTCGTTCAGCTAGATCCGTACACGAAAGGCGGCCCCCGGAGAACTTCGGGGGCCGCCTTCGTGCGTGTACGAGCTTCGTATGTGTACGAGCCTCGGGTGTGTGCGAGTCCGTGTGACGGCGCTACTTGCGCGGCACAGTCCCGCCGCCGTCCGCGTCCACGACCTCGCGGTCCCCGAGCGCCTTGTCCAGGGCCACGGTCTTGGTGAACTCCTTGGCCGCCATGATGCAGACCTCGCCCTTCTTGCGGGTCTCGGTCACCTTCACGCGCACGCTGTCCTTGCTCTCGTCGGCCGACGCCGAGTACTTACTGCAGGCGCCGCCCCAGAAGTGCACCGTCAGGGACTTGCCGTCCGCGCGATAGGACTCGACGTGCGGGGTCGGATCCTTCGGGCCCGTGCCGGTGCCCGTGCCCGGCTCGTCGGTGGGCTTCGACGTGGGCTTCGAGGTGGGTGTGGGGTCGGACGGCGGCGTGCTCGGCGAGGTGAGGAACTTCGGCTCCACCGCCGGATGCGTCACCGTGAAGGTGTCCTTCGCGCCCTGCGGCCGCACGTCGAACAGCCAGGAGGGCACGAGCGTCTGACGCCCGTCCACGAAGTGCGTCGCGAGCCCGAACGTGGCGCCCTTCACCGTGACCGGTTGCGGCTTCGGAGGCGCGGACGAGGGCTCGCAGGGGGCCTGCTTCTGCCCTTCCTTGCCCGATGCGTCCTCGGGCATGGCCGTGGCGCAGCCGCCGACACCGACGCGGTCGTCGCCGCCACCCGATTCGTTGAGCTGCTTCAGCGTCTCGGCGGCGCTGATCACCGGGTACGTCGCACCCTTCTCCGGCGCCTTCAACTGACCGCTGCCGCCGACCACTTGGCCGTCCGAGCCGACCTGGATGCCGGTCGACCAGCCGTACGTGGGGAGTCCGCCCACCTTCGGGTCGGCGTTCACCACCCGTACGCCGCCCATGAGTTGGCCCGCGTCCAGCTTCGCGTCGTCCTGCCCCGCGGCCTTCAGGACCGGTGCCGCCGCCTTCTTCGCCGCGCTCTCGCCGACCGGGTCGCCCCCGCCGTCAGGGGCAGTGGACGTCTCCGAACAGCGCTTGCCCTTCGCGCAGTTGTCGCTGCCACCGGTGGCGTACCGAGAGAAGGTCCAGGTGCCCGGCGCCTGCTTGCCCACCTGGAGCGAGGGCCCGGAACCGTCCTTGGTGGGACCGATCTTCCAGGCGCCGCCCTCCGAGATGGGCTTCCCCTTGACGCCAAGTGCCTTGGCGAGATCGGTGACTTGGCCCTCGGTGACGGTGCCCCGCGCGTGGTACACGGGCGCAGATTCGGGGCCGCCGGGCAGCTTGCCCTCGGCGCGGTAGGTGGCGCCGCTCGGGTCGGGCTCTCCCGGGGCGATGCCCTCGGTGCCGCCTTCGGTGCCGCCCTTCTGCCGGTCGCCGTCCGTGTGTCCGTCGAGGGCGAGCGGCGGTGGCGCACCGCCGTCTCCGGCGGGAGAACTGCCGTTGCCGCCGCTGCCGCCTGAGGCGGTCGCGGCGAAGTAGGCGCCGCCGCCACCGACGAGCAGCACCGTGGCCGCCACCGACGCGACGGCGAGGCGGGAACGCCGCCGGTGCTGCTCGGCCGCGTCATGGTCGGATCGCTCGGTGCTCACCGCATCGCTCCTTTGACTGCACTGCTGTCCCTGGAGGCCCGCGTGTGGGCCTCGTTCGTATTCCGCGTCCCCTTTACGGGGGACAGCGGTGGGACGCAGCGGGGGAGTGTGCGGTTCCCTCGGCGCGCGCCGAGGGGCGTCGCCGCAGTCGCCGCCGCGGTCGGCGCCTCAGTCGCCGTACTCGGACATGCCGTCGATCAGTCGCGCGGACGCGGGCGGGACGCTGACGCCGTGGATCAGTGCGGGCGACACCGGGGCGGTCGCGGCGGGCACGGGGGTCACCCAGTGCGGGGCCATGCGGGCGCAGTCGCCGCGCAACGTCTCCAGGGACTCGGAGGGCAGCTCGACGGGACGCGCGCGGACGACATGCTTCGAGATAACGGCCATGACCGCACCGTACGCATCGCACACCTCGCGAAAAAAGACCTACTAACGGGTAGTTTGGCCTCTTCAGCGGGGGTCACCGACCCGGTAGCGTGAAGTGTCAACCCCTCGCCTCTCCTCCACAGGAGCATGCCGTCGTGCGTATCGCAGTCACCGGCTCCATCGCCACCGACCACCTGATGACCTTCCCCGGCCGCTTCGCCGACCAACTGGTCGCGGATCAGCTGCACACGGTTTCTCTCTCTTTCCTGGTCGACGCCCTAGACGTACGCAGGGGAGGTGTCGCCGCCAACATCTGTTTCGGGATGGGCCAGCTCGGCTCCGACCCGATCCTGGTCGGCGCCGCGGGCTCCGACTTCGGCGAGTACCGCGCCTGGCTCGACCGGCACGGCGTGGACACGGCATCGGTCCGCATCTCCGAGACGCTGCACACGGCCCGCTTCGTGTGCACCACGGACGCCGACCACAACCAGATCGGTTCGTTCTACACGGGCGCGATGAGCGAAGCCCGCCTCATCGAACTGAAGACCGTGGCCGACCGCGTGAGCGGCCTCGACCTGGTCCTCATCGGTGCGGACGACCCCGAGGCGATGATGCGCCACACCGAGGAGTGCCGGACGCGCGCGATCCCCTTCGCCGCGGACTTCTCCCAGCAGATCGCGCGCATGGAGGGCGAGGAGATCCGTACGCTCCTCGACGGCGCCACGTACCTCTTCTCGAACGAGTACGAGAAGGGGCTCATCGAGTCCAAGACCGGCTGGACCGACGCCGAGATCCTCGCGAAGGTCGGCCACCGTGTGACGACCCTCGGCTCGCGCGGCGTGCGCATCGAGTCCGTCGGCCAGGACCCGATCGAGGTCGGCACCCCCGAGGAAGAGGCGAAGGTCGAGCCGACCGGCGTCGGTGACGCCTTCCGCGCGGGCTTCCTCTCGGGCCTCGCCTGGGGCGTCTCCCACGAGCGCGCGGCGCAGGTCGGCTGCATGCTCGCCACCCTGGTCATCGAGACCGTCGGCACGCAGGAGTACGAGCTGCAGCGCAGCAACTTCATGGACCGCTTCACCAAGGCGTACGGCCACGCGGCGGCGTCCGAGGTCAAGGGCCACCTGGTCTAGTCCGAAGTGGGCCGGGCCGGGCCCGCCCGGCCCGGTCAGGAGCTCCGGCGGACCACATAGGCACAGCCGTGGTCCGCCGGCTCCTCGCCCACGTACTCCTGCCCCCGCATCTCGCACCACGCCGGGATGTCGAGCCGCGCCGCCTCGTCGTCGGCGAGGACCGTGACCGTGCCGCCCACCGGGACGTCCCCGATGACCTTCGCGAGCTCGATGACGGGGAGCGGGCAGCGCTTGCCGAGCGCGTCCACGACGAGGGAAGCGGACTCCGCACCCGCCACCGGCGCCACCGGCGCGCCCAGTTGCTCACGCACCGAGGCCACCACGCCCGGAAGCACCTGAAGAAAACGCTCGACCTCCGCTTCCTGGGTCCCCCGTGGGAGTGAAACCCGGACGTTGCCCTCGCTCAGCACGCCCATCGCCTTCAGGACGTGGCTCGGGGTCAGCGTCGAGCTGGTGCAGGAGGAGCCGGACGAGACCGAGAAGCCGGCCCGGTCCAGCTCGTGCAGCACGGTCTCGCCGTCGACATAGAGACACGAGAACGTCACTAGGTGGGGCAGGCGCCGCACCGGGTCGCCCACCACCTCAACGTCCGCCACGAGCCCCGGCACCCGCGCCCGGATCCGCTCCGTCAACTCCCGCAGCCGGGCGCCCTCCTCGGCGGCCTCGGCCTGTACGGCACGGAGCGAGGCCGCCGCGGCGACCACCGCCGGAATGTTCTCGAAGCCGGGTGCGCGCCCCGACTCCCGCTCGTCGGCGGGGCCCTGCGCGGCGAACCGCACCCCCTTGCGCACGACGAGCAGCCCGGCTCCCGCGGGCCCGCCCCACTTGTGGGCGCTCGCGGCGAGCAGCGACCACTCCCCGTCCACCCGGCCCCACGGCAGCGACTGCGCCGCGTCCACGAGGAGCGGCACCCCGGCGGCGCGACACGCCGATGCGACATCGGCCACCGGCTGCTCGGTGCCCACCTCGTGGTTGGCGGACTGGAGGCAGGCAAGGGCCGTGTCGGGGCGGAGACCGGCGGCGTACGCGGCCGGGGACACCGCGCCCGACCGGTCCACCGGGATCTCCGTCACCGTCCCCCCGTCGGCTTCGAGGGCCGCCGCCGCATGGAGTACCGAAGAGTGTTCGACCGCGGACGCCACCAGATGCCGCCCGACACGCCGACGCCCGGCGAGGGCCCCGGCGATCCCGGAGTGCACGGCCCGCGTACCCGAAGAGGTGAAGGAGAGCTCGTCTGGACGGCACCCGACCGCCTCCGCGGCGGCCTCCCGCGCGGCGTCGAGCAGCATCCTGGCCCGCCGCCCCTCGCGGTAGAGCCGCGCCGGATCGGCCCACCCCTCATCGAGCGAGGCCTGCAGCGCCTGCCGGGCCACGGGGTGGAGGGGAGCGGAGGAGGCGACATCGAAGTAGGACACGGGGCAACGCTAGAACGTCTCCTTGAGAAGACACCCCGGGGGAGCGCCCCACGGGGGCGCGAGGAACCGCGCGATCGAGCCCATGGGAAACCGCGCGATCGAGCCCATGGGACCCGCGGCCGCCGGATGTGCCGGGGCCTGGGCCATCGGGCGGCCGGACCCCCCGTCAGAAAGGGCCGGACGTCGGGCCGTAACACCCTTCGGAGTGACCCGCGGCGCGTTAGGCACCCTCCCCGCGCGACCCCAAATAGCGTCCAGTAAGGTTTGGCCCGCATAAACATCCAAACCCCTGCCCGCCGCAGGGCGGCGACCGACCACCGAGAAGGCCGCAGCCGAAGCGCGGGCCGAGACTCTCGGGAAGGCGCTACGTGAGTCCCAACGGCTCCGACCGCTCGTCGCGGCGCCCGATGCGGCGGAAGCTGCCGCAGGTGCTGACTGCGGGCCTGATCCTTGCGACCGCTACCGGTTGCACCTACAAGGACTTCCCCCGCCTTGGAATGCCGACCCCGGTAACGGAAGAGGCACCTCGGATCCTCTCCCTCTGGCAGGGCTCGTGGGCGGCAGCGCTCATCACGGGCGTGCTGGTGTGGGGGCTGATCATCTGGAGTGTCATCTTCCACCGGCGCAGCCGCACCAAGGTGGAGGTACCTCCGCAGACGCGTTACAACATGCCCATCGAGGCGCTCTACACGGTGGTCCCCCTCATCATCGTCTCGGTGCTCTTCTACTTCACGGCACGTGATGAGTCGAAGCTCCTCCATCTCGACGCGAAGCCTGCCCACACGGTCAACGTGGTCGGCTATCAGTGGAGCTGGGGCTTCAACTACATCGAGGACGTGAAGGGTTCCGACAAGGACGACGCGAAGTCGGCCAAGGAGCTGGAGGCCATCCCGGACAAGTTCCGTGATGCGTTCCCGTCCAACGCCGGCGGTGTCTACGACGTCGGTACGCCTGGCCAGCGGAACCCGCAGAACAACAACCCCGGCCCGACCCTCTGGCTCCCCAAGGGCGAGAAGGTCCGGTTCGTACTGACTTCGCGTGACGTCATCCACTCCTTCTGGGTGGTGCCGTTCCTCATGAAGCAGGACGTCATCCCGGGCCACACGAACGTCTTCGAGGTGACTCCCAACCGGGAGGGCACCTTCATGGGCAAGTGCGCCGAGCTCTGCGGTGTCGACCACTCCCGGATGCTCTTCAACGTCAAGGTCGTTTCCCCCGAGCGCTACCAGAAGCACCTCGAGGACCTGGCGAAGAAGAACCAGACCGGTTACATCCCGGCCGGCATCGAGCAGACGAAGCACGAGAAGAACCGGGAGACGAACAACCTGTGAGCATCCTCAACGAACCTCAGGGTGCCTCGGCAGCGGAAGACTCGTCCGAGAACGAGCTGCCGGTACGGCGCGCACAGCCGGGCGCTGTGGTCATCAAGTGGTTGACCACCACTGACCACAAGACGATCGGCACGCTCTACCTGGTCACGTCGTTCGCGTTCTTCTGCATCGGCGGAGTGATGGCGCTCTTCATGCGCGCCGAACTCGCTCGCCCCGGCTCGCAGCTCATGTCGAACGAGCAGTTCAACCAGGCGTTCACGATGCACGGCACGATCATGCTGCTGATGTTCGCGACGCCGCTGTTCGCCGGATTCGCGAACTGGATCATGCCGTTGCAGATCGGCGCGCCCGATGTGGCGTTCCCGCGGCTGAACATGTTCGCGTACTGGCTGTACCTCTTCGGCTCGCTCATCGCGGTGGCCGGCTTCCTCACCCCGCAGGGTGCGGCCGACTTCGGCTGGTTCGCCTACTCCCCGCTGTCGGACGCCGTCCGTTCGCCGGGCATCGGCGCCGACATGTGGATCATGGGTCTGGCCTTCTCCGGCTTCGGCACGATCCTCGGCTCGGTCAACTTCATCACCACGATCATCTGCATGCGTGCTCCTGGCATGACGATGTTCCGGATGCCGATCTTCGTGTGGAACGTCCTGCTGACCGCCGTACTGGTCCTGCTGGCCTTCCCGGTCCTGGCCGCCGCGCTGTTCGCCCTGGAGGCGGACCGTAAATTCGGTGCCCATGTGTTCGACGCGTCCAATGGCGGCGCGCTGCTGTGGCAACACCTCTTCTGGTTCTTCGGCCATCCAGAGGTGTACATCATCGCTCTACCATTCTTCGGAATCATTTCCGAAGTGATCCCGGTCTTCTCCCGGAAGCCGATGTTCGGCTACATGGGTCTGATCGGCGCGACGATCGCGATCGCGGGTCTCTCCGTGACCGTGTGGGCGCACCACATGTACGTCACCGGTGGCGTGCTCCTACCGTTCTTCTCCTTCATGACGTTCTTGATCGCCGTGCCGACGGGCGTGAAGTTCTTCAACTGGATCGGAACGATGTGGAAGGGCTCACTGAGTTTCGAGACACCGATGCTCTGGGCCGTCGGCTTCCTGATCACCTTCACCTTCGGTGGTCTGACCGGCGTCATCCTGGCCTCGCCGCCGATGGACTTCCACGTCTCCGACTCGTACTTCGTGGTCGCGCACTTCCACTACGTCGTCTTCGGCACCGTGGTCTTCGCGATGTTCTCCGGCTTCCACTTCTGGTGGCCGAAGATGACCGGCAAGATGCTGGACGAGAAGCTCGGCAAGATCACCTTCTGGACGCTGTTCATCGGCTTCCACGGCACGTTCCTGGTGCAGCACTGGCTGGGCGCCGAGGGCATGCCGCGTCGTTACGCGGACTACCTCGCGGCCGACGGGTTCACCGCGCTGAACACGATCTCGACGATCTCCTCGTTCCTGCTCGGTCTGTCGATCCTGCCGTTCTTCTACAACATCTGGAAGACCGCCAAGTACGGCAAGAAGATCGAGGTCGACGACCCGTGGGGCTACGGCCGTTCGCTCGAATGGGCGACGTCCTGCCCGCCGCCGCGGCACAACTTCCTCACCCTGCCGCGGATCCGTTCCGAATCCCCGGCGTTCGACCTGCATCACCCTGAGATCGCGGCTCTCGACCAGCTCGAGAACAGCGGCCACGGTGACAAGGCGCTCGCGGGCGGCAAGGAGGCCGGCAAGTGAAGGTCCAAGGCAAGATGTTCATCTGGCTGAGCGTCTTCGTGCTCGTCATGGCGATCGTCTATGGCGTGTGGTCGAAGGAGCCGGCCGGTACGACCGCGCTGTTCCTGGCTTTCGGTCTGTGCATCATGATCGGCTACTACCTGGCCTTCACGGCCCGGCGTGTCGACGCTGCCGCACAGGACAACAAGGAGGCCGACGTAGCGGACGAGGCCGGCGAGGTGGGCTTCTTCAGCCCGCACAGCTGGCAGCCGCTCTCGCTGGCCATCGGTGGCGCGCTCGCCTTCATGGGCGTCGTCTTCGGCTGGTGGCTGCTGTACTTCTCGGCCCCCATCCTGATGATCGGCCTCTTCGGCTGGGTCTTCGAGTACTACCGGGGCGAGAACCAGACCCAGTGAGTCTGTGATCCACCGCTTCACCGCTTCACCGAGGGGCCCGGATACTCCGTCAGGAGCATCCGGGCCCCTCGTGTGTGGTGTCCTCACCCTCGGACGGGTCACTCGGCGCGCCGAGGCCGATGAACCTTCATACCGTGTGTTCATGAACCACTCACCGCGAATCCGTACGGTACTGAGCTGCACCATGCTGGTGGCCGCCCTCGGGGTGGGGACCACGGCCTGTGCCGGCTCCGACGGCCATCCGCTCTCGGCGAAACCGTACGACGCGGCGGGCCAGATCGCCTTCAACGGGCCTGTGGGCAGCCAGAAGGCGGATCCGGACAAGCCCCTGGAGGTCACGTCCCAGGGCGATGAGGGGCGCATCACCGATGTGACGGCCACCGACGAGATGGGCCGTTACGTGGCCGGTGAACTCTCCGCCGACGGCGCCCGTTGGCACAGCACCACGCCCCTCGCGGCGGGCACGCACTACACGGTGCGGGTCAGTGCCGAGGACGAGGAAGGATCGCCGGGCCGCAAGGTCCTGACGTTCGACACGAACGCCCCGCAGAAGAAGAAGCGCCTCGACGTCACCTTCGGCCCCGACTCGGGCAAGTACGGCGTCGGGCAGCCGGTCACGGCGAAGCTCAGCGCCAAGGTGAAGAACAAGAAGTCCAGGGAGATCGTGGAGCGTGCCCTGAAGGTCGAGACGATGCCGGCCACGCAGGGCGCCTGGTACTGGGTGGACAGCAAGACGCTGCACTACCGCCCCAAGGAGTACTGGCCCGCGGGCGCGAAGATCAACGTGCGGAGCAACCTCGAAGGCATCAAGGTCCGCGAGAAGCTCTGGGGCGGCGACGCCAAGCCCCTGAAGCTGACCATCGGCGACCGCGTCGAGGCCGTGACGGACGCCGGTTCGCACTACATGACGGTCTATCGCAACGGCGAGGAGATCAACTCCATGCCGGTGACGACCGGTAAGCCCGGCTACTCCACGCGCAACGGCGTCAAGGTGGTGCTCGGCAAGGAGTACTCCGTACGCATGACCAGTGCCAGCATCGGCGCATCGGACTTCTACGACAAGATGGTCTACTACGCGACGCGGGTCACCGACTCGGGCGAGTACGTGCACGCCGCTCCCTGGTCGGTCGGCTCACAGGGGTACGCGAACACCAGCCACGGCTGCACCGGCATGAGCACCGACGACGCCGCCTGGTTCTACGAGACCGTCCGGCAGGGCGACATCGTGAAGGTCGTCAACAGCGCCGGAGCGGACATGGACCCGTTCGGCAACGGCCTGGGCGACTGGAACGTGGACTGGAAGGACTGGCGGGACGGCAGCGCCCTGTTGGGCGGCGTCAAGAAGGCCCCCGCGGCGGTCGACGCGGCCCGGCTGCGTCCGCAGGTCTGACGGCCCCGCGCAGAGCACGGCACAGCACGGCACGACAGAAGGCCCCGCACCTCGGTGCGGGGCCTTCTGTCGTGCCGTCAGGCCTGGAGCGTGCCGTCAGGCCTGGATGGCGAGCCTGTCGCGCAGCAGAGCGGCCAGAGAGCCCGCGAACTCGACCGGATCGACCGGAAGGGTCACCGCCGCCTCCGCACGGCTCCAGGTGGCCAGCCAGGCGTCCTGTGGGCGCCCCATGAGCAGGAGCACGGGCGGGCACTGGAAGATCTCGTCCTTGAGCTGACGGCAGACTCCCATGCCGCCGACGGGCGTCGCCTCGCCGTCCAGGACGCAGACGTCGATTCCGCCCCGGTCGAGTTCCTTCAGCACGGCGGGCAGTGTCGCGCACTCGATGAACTCGACCGCGGGAACGTCCGTCGCCGGCCTGCGTCCGGTGGCCAACCGGACCTGCTCGCGGGTGCTCGCGTTGTCGCTGTAGACCAGCACCGTGGCGGTCGGCTGCATTGTTCCTCCGCTTCGTTGAGGGCATTCGGCCGGGGACCGATGCGCGGATGCTACTCCTCCGGACACCCCGTCAACAGCGGTTCGGACAGCCCTTCGATGGGCCATACGGGCAGGACACACCCCTCAGACACTCCGAACGGCACCCCCCGGGGTGAGGGCGGGATAAGCGACCGACATAATGTCGGTCGTGGCGACAGCAACGACAGTAGATACCGGGCACGCGCACCCGCCGGTCAATCGGCCGAACCTCACCAGCGTCGGAACCATCATTTGGCTCAGTTCCGAGCTGATGTTCTTCGCGGCCCTCTTCGCGATGTACTTCACCCTGCGATCGGTGACAGGACCTGAGCACTGGAAGGAAATGGCGTCCGCGCTGAACTTCCCGTTCTCGGCGACGAACACCACGATCCTGGTGCTCTCCTCTCTCACGTGTCAGCTAGGCGTGTTCGCCGCTGAGCGTGGTGACGTGAAGAAGCTCCGGATGTGGTTCATCGTCACCTTCATCATGGGTGCGGTCTTTATTGGTGGTCAGGTGTACGAGTACACCGAGCTGGTCAAGCACGAGGGCCTCTCGCTCTCGTCCGACCCGTACGGCTCGGTCTTCTACCTGACCACCGGCTTCCATGGCATGCACGTGACAGGCGGGCTCATCGCCTTCCTGTTGGTCCTCGGCAGGACGTATGCGGCCAAGAGGTTCACCCATGAGCAGGCGACCGCAGCCATCGTCGTGTCCTACTACTGGCACTTCGTCGATGTTGTCTGGATCGGTCTCTTTGCCACGATCTACATGATCAAGTAAACGGATGCCGGGCTCACGACGGGCCCGACGTTCCGACTCATTCCAGAAGCATCGACGCAGAAGATCCTGACACCGGGGTAATCCGTGAAAAAGCTCTCCGCACGACGACGCCACCCGCTGGCGGCGGTCGTCGTCCTACTCCTCGCGCTGGCGGCCACCGGGGGGCTGTACGCCGCGTTCGCACCAGCGGACAAGGCGCAGGCCGACGACACCGCCCAGTCCCTCGCCATCGACGAGGGCAAGAAGCTGTACTCCGTGGGCTGCTCCAGCTGCCACGGAACCGGCGGTCAGGGGTCCTCCGACGGTCCTAGCCTGGTGGGCGTCGGCGCAGCCGCCGTCGACTTCCAGGTCAGCACCGGCCGCATGCCGCTGCAGCAGCCGGGCGCCCAGGCGCCGAAGAAGAAGGCCATCTACAACCAGGCCCAGATCGACCAGCTCGCGGCGTACATCGCCTCGCTGGGCGCGGGCCCGACCGTTCCCACCGAGAAGCAGTACAGCCCGGACGGGGCGGACATCGCCAAGGGTGGCGAGCTGTTCCGCACCAACTGCGCGCAGTGCCACAACTTCACCGGTGAGGGCGGCGCGTTGACGAAGGGCAAGTTCGCCCCTTCGTTGGAGGATGTCTCCCCGAAGCACATCTACGAGGCCATGCAGACCGGCCCGCAGAACATGCCGTCCTTCCCCGACACGACGATGCCGGAGAAGAACAAGAAGGACATCATCGCGTACCTCGACGCGGTCAACGGCGAACAGACCGAGAGCCCTGGCGGTCTCAAGCTGGGTGGCCTGGGTCCGGTCAGTGAAGGCCTGTTCGGCTGGATCTTCGGTCTCGGCACGCTGATCGCGGTCGCCGTGTGGGTCGCCGCTCGGACCGCAAAGGCCAAGAAGTCATGAGTAGCAAAGAGAATCCAGAAGAGAACCTGCCCAGCGTGCAGGAGACCGAGCACGGCTCGGTGGCGGTAGCGGACGAGAACCCGTTCGCCGACCCGGGGCTTCCGCCCCACGAGCATCGTGTCCAGGACATCGACGAGCGGGCCGCCAGGCGTTCCGAGCGTGCGGTCGCCTTCCTGTTCACGCTGTCGATGCTGGCCACGATCGGCTTCATCGCCTCGTACGTGGCCTTCCCGGTCGACAAGCGCGTCTACATCTTCCCGATCGGCCACATCAGTGCGCTGAACTTCTCCCTGGGCATGACCCTGGGCGTGGCGCTCTTCTGCATCGGCGCGGGCGCGGTCCACTGGGCCCGCACCCTGATGTCCGACGTGGAGGTCGCCGACGAGCGACACCCGATCGAGGCCGAGCCCGAGGTCAAGGCCAAGGTCATGGCCGACTTCAAGGCCGGTGCCGCGGAGTCGCAGTTCGGCCGGCGCAAGCTGATCCGCAACACGATGTTCGGCGCGCTCGCCATGGTGCCGCTCTCCGGCGTCGTCCTGCTGCGTGACCTCGGTCCGCTGCCCGAGGACAAGCTGCGGCACACGCTGTGGTCCAAGGGCAAGCTGCTCGTGAACATGAACACGAACGAGCCGCTGCGTCCGTCGGACGTCCAGGTCGGCTCGCTGACCTTCGCCAAGCCCGAGGGCCTGGAGGAGCACGATCACGACTTCCAGAAGGAGATCGCCAAGGCGGCCCTGATGATCGTCCGGATTCAGCCGGCGGACATCAAGGACAAGCAAGAGCTCGAGTGGTCGCACGAAGGTGTCGTCGCCTACTCGAAGATCTGCACCCACGTCGGTTGCCCGATCTCCCTGTACGAGCAGCAGACGCACCACGTCCTCTGCCCGTGCCACCAGTCCACCTTCGACCTCTCCGACGGTGCCCGAGTGATCTTCGGCCCGGCCGGTCACGCGCTGCCGCAGCTGCGCATCGCCGTGAACGAAGAGGGCTACCTCGAGGCGCTCGGCGACTTCGCCGAGCCCGTCGGTCCTGCATTCTGGGAGCGCGGATGAGCACTACGGCGAACGACAACCGTAAGAAGGAGGCGCCCGCCGGTGAGCGGGTCGCCGACTGGGCCGACGGCCGCCTGGGGATCTACTCCCTGGCCAAGGCCAACATGCGCAAGATCTTCCCGGACCACTGGTCCTTCATGCTCGGTGAGATCTGCCTCTACAGCTTCATCATCATCATCCTCACGGGTGTGTACCTGACCCTGTTCTTCCACCCGTCGATGAACGAGGTGGAGTACCACGGCAGCTACATCCCGCTGCAGGGCCAGCTGATGTCCGAGGCGTTCAACTCGACCATGCACATCAGCTTCGATGTGCGCGGTGGTCTGCTGATCCGGCAGATCCACCACTGGGCGGCGCTGATCTTCCTCGCGGCGATGTTCGTGCACATGATGCGCGTCTTCTTCACGGGTGCCTTCCGCAAGCCGCGCGAGGTCAACTGGGTCTTCGGCTTCCTGCTGTTCGTCCTGGGCATGTTCACCGGCTTCACCGGTTACTCGCTCCCTGACGACTTGCTCTCCGGTACCGGTGTGCGCTTCATGCAGGGCGCGATCCTGTCCGTGCCGATCGTGGGCACGTACCTCTCGATGTTCCTGTTCGGCGGGGAGTTCCCCGGCGGCGACTTCGTGGCCCGGTTCTACTCGGTGCACATCCTGCTGCTGCCGGGCATCATGCTCGGCCTCGTGGTGGCGCACCTGATCCTGGTCTTCTACCACAAGCACACGCAGTTCGCGGGTCCCGGCAAGACGAACAACAACGTCGTCGGCATGCCGCTGCTGCCCGTCTACATGGCGAAGGCCGGAGGCTTCTTCTTCCTGGTCTTCGGTGTCATCGTCGCCGTCTCTGCGATCGCCACGATCAACCCGATCTGGGGGATCGGCCCCTACCGGCCGGACCAGGTCTCCACCGGAGCCCAGCCCGACTGGTACATGGGCTTCTCCGAGGGTCTGATCCGTGTCATGCCGGGCTGGGAGATCAACGCCTGGGGTCACACGCTCGTCCTGGGTGTGTTCATCCCGCTGATCATCTTCCCGCTGGTCCTGGTCGCGATCGCGGTCTATCCGTTCATCGAGTCCTGGGTCACCGGCGACAAGCGCGAGCACCACATCCTGGACCGCCCGCGCAACGTCCCGACCCGTACGGCCTTCGGTGTCGCATGGATCACCTGGTACTTCGTGCTGCTCGTCGGTGGTGGAAACGACCTCTGGGCCACGCACTTCCACCTGTCGATCAACTCGATCACCTGGTTCGTGCGCATTGCCTTCTTCGTGGCACCGGTCCTCGCCTTCATCGCCACCAAGCGGATCTGCCTGGGTCTGCAGCGGCGCGACAAGGACAAGGTCCTGCACGGCCGCGAGTCGGGCATCATCAAGCGCCTGCCGCACGGTGAGTTCATCGAGGTCCACGAGCCGCTCAACCAGGAGCAGCTGCACACGCTCACCGCGCACGAGCAGTACGCGCCGGTCGAGATCGGCCCCGCGGTCGACGAGAACGGTGTCGAGCGCAAGGTGAGCGGGCCGCAGAAGCTCCGGGCCAAGCTCTCCAAGGGCTACTACGGGGAGGACAACCAGATCCCCAAGCCCACCACCGAGGAGTACAAGGAGATCACGAGCGGCCACGGCCACCACTGATCCCCTGACGCTCTGCGGCATTGAAGTACTGAGGTACTGACCACAAGGTCGCCACGGCGAGAGCCCCGTCCCCTGCATCCAGTGCATGGACGGGGCTCTTTGCCGTCCCCAGGGCTGGATAAGGTGTTCCTGTCCTACGCCTATACGAACCCAGGAGCGGCAGATGAGCGCTGTGACCCCCGCAGGAGGCAACACCGCGGCGGCCCGTTCCTGGCCCGGTGTGCTGAACGGTCTTCTTGAGGGACGCGACCAGAGCACCGATGACACGGCGTGGGCCATGGACCGCATCATGCGCGGTGAGGCGTCCGACGCGCAGATCGCGGGCTTCGTGGTCGCGCTGCGCGCCAAGGGCGAGACCGTGGAGGAGATCTCCGGCCTCGTACGCACGATGTACGAACACGCCAATGTGATCGAGGTGCCGGGCCAGACGGTCGACATCGTCGGCACCGGCGGCGACGGGGCCAAGACCGTCAACATCTCCACGATGTCCGCGATCGTGGCCGCCGGCGCGGGTGCGAAGGTCGTCAAGCACGGCAACCGCGCCGCCTCCAGTGCCTCGGGCGCCTCCGACGTCCTGGAGAAGCTCGGGGTGAATCTGGAGCTTCCGCTGAAGCGGGTCGTCGAGGTGGCCGAGGAAGCCGGGATCACCTTCTGTTTCGCCGTGAAGTTCCACCCGGCCCTGCGACACGCCGGTGGGGCGCGCAGCCAGCTGGGGATCAGGACCGTCTTCAACGCCCTGGGTCCGCTCACCAATCCCGCCAAGGTGCGGGCCCAGGCGGTCGGGGTCGCCGACGCGCGGATGGCGCCCATCGTGGCCGGGGTCTTCGCCGAGCGCGGGCACTCGTCCCTCGTCTTCCGCGGCGACGACGGGCTCGACGAGCTGACGACCACGGCGACGTCGCGGGTCTGGGTCGTGCGGGACGGCGTCGTGCGGGAGGAGGCCTTCGACCCGCGGGACGTCGGCATCGACCTGGTCCCCGTGGAGGCGCTGCGGGGCGCTGACGCCTCGTACAACGCCGAGGTGGCGCTGCGCCTCCTGGACGGTGAGAGCGGCCCTGTGCGGGACGCCGTGCTGCTCAACACGGCGGCGGCCCTGGTGGCCCTCTCGCCGGGCGAGGGGACCCTCGTGGAGCAGATCGGCGCCGGTATCGCCAGGGCGGCGGAGTCGATCGACTCCGGGGCCGCGAAGAAGTCCCTGGAGCGCTGGGTGGCGGCCAGCAACAGGTGAGCGTGGCGTGAGTGTGGCGCACACCGCAGTCCGTATCGCGGACTGCGGTGTGCACCGGGAAGATCGTGTGGCAAGATGCTGCGCAGGTCATGAGTGACAGCGATTAGGCCCCGGCTCGCTGTCCGGCAACCCTCCGTCCGTGGCGGGGTGCCCCGGGTGAAGACCAGGCCGTACGCAGCAAGGCGTATGGCAAGCGCGGACCCCTGCGCACTCGATGAGTGTCATACCCCTGGGGTCCTGGTCCTCAAGGGAGCAGTCTCGTGAGCAAGCGAATGCGATAGGGCTTTCCGGCCCCTTTTCCGCACCCCCCTTTTCTTTCATCACTGCAGCGCCGTACGTGCGCCCTCGCAGTGAACTCGCCTGCCTTCCCACGGGAGTTCGCCATGTCTGTCCCCACCGCTGTCGCCGACCGATCCGTCTGTGCCGAGCCGCTGCCCGTCCTCGGCCGTGACGTCACCGTGCCGCTCGTCACCGGCGGCGAAGTGACCTACGCGGCGCTCGACTACGCGGCGAGCGCTCCGGCGTTGCAGCGCGTGTGGGACGACGTGGCCGCGTACGCGCCGTACTACGGCAGCGTGCACCGGGGTGCCGGATACCTCTCGCAGCTCTCCACCGACCTCTTCGAGAACAGCCGTGCCACGGTCGCCGAGTTCCTCGGCTGCCGCGAGGACGACCAGGTCGTCTTCACGCGCTCGACCACCGACTCGCTGAACCTGCTCGCCGCCGCCCTGCCCGCCGACTGCCAGGTCTTCGTCTTCGAGACCGAGCACCACGCCTCGCTCCTGCCGTGGCGCGACGCCCGCGTGACGTACCTGAACGCCCCGCGCACCGCCGAGCAGGCCGTCGCCACCCTGGAGCGCGCTCTCGCCGACCGCGACCCCCACGGGCCCGCCCTGGTCTGCGTGACCGGCGCCTCGAACGTCACCGGTGAGCTGTGGCCGGTGAAGGAGCTCGCCGCCGCCGCCCACGCGCACGGCGCCCGCATCGTCCTCGACGCCGCGCAGCTCGCGCCCCACCACCCCGTCTCCATCGACGAGCTCGACGTCGACTGGGTCGCCTTCTCCGGTCACAAGCTGTACGCGCCCTTCGGCTCGGGCGTCCTCGCGGGCCGCTCCGACTGGCTGCGGGCGGCCGAGCCCTACCTCGCGGGCGGCGGCGCCTCGCGCAAGGTCGCGCGGCGTACGGACGGCGGGGTGGACGTGGAGTGGCACGACACCGCCGCGCGGCACGAGGCCGGTTCGCCGAACGTCATCGGCGTGTACTCGATCGCCTCCGCCTGCAAGGCGCTGACCGAGGCGGGCTTCGACGAGCTCGTCGCCCGCGAGCGCCACCTCATCGCGAAGGTGAAGGAGGGCCTCGCCGATGTGCCCGCCGTGAAGGTGCTCTCGCTCTTCGGTGACGACGCGCCGCGCGTCGGCGTCATCTCCTTCGTCGTAGAGGGCTGGAACAGCTCGCACTTCGCCGCCGCGCTCTCCGCCGAGTACGGAATCGGCGTACGCGACGGCCTCTTCTGCGCCCACCCGCTGGTGCGCACCCTGCTCGGCAGCGACCCGCAGACCCAGGGCGAGTGCGGTGCCCCCGAGGCCGCGCCCGGCGAGAAGTCGCTGAACGCGATCCGCGTGAGCTTCGGCGCGGGCACCCCCGACGAGCACGTGGAGCGTTTCGTGCGCGCCGTGCGGGAGCTGGTGGCGGACGGCGCGCGCTGGAACTACCGCACGGAGGAAGGCCGCTGCGTGCCGGACACCACGGCCGCCTGAGGCGGTGAAAGGGGCCGGGCGCCGCGAGACCGGCTCCGAGATGCGGAAACGCCCGTCCGGCACTCGGCGGGACCGGTACCCGGCGAGTTCAGCACCCCGCGACGGCTCAGGAGTCGAGGCCGATGGCGAACGCCGCTTCGAGGTCGTGCTGGGAGTACGTGCGGAACGCGACATGCGTGTCCGTGCCCTCCACACCCGGGATCTTGCTGATCTTGCCGGGGATGACGTCGGCCAGGTCGTCGTGGTGCGCGACACGCACCATCGCGATCAGGTCGTACGTGCCGGTCACGGAGAAGACCTCGCTGACGCAGTCGAGGGCGGCGATCGACTCGGCGATCTCCGGGATCCGGTCCACGCTGGTCTTGATGAGCACGATCGCGGTGATCACGGCTGACTGTCTCCCTCGATGACGGGTGCTGGCTTCTTCACTCTAGCCCTCCCGTCTCCCGCCCCCGCCCTTCCAAAGAGGCGCTCCGCGCCCGCCTGTTTCTTCTGACATACCGCACCCACGCGTAGAGAAAGCCCAGGGAGAACCCCACGATATGGGCCAGATAGGCGACACCGGGGCCCTGCCCGCCCTGCAGGGCCGCGAGCCACTGCAGCGCCACCCAGAACGGCAGCACCACCCACGCGGGGAAGCGCAGCGGCAGGAAGAAGAGGAACGGGAAGAGGCTGGTGACCCGCGCCTTCGGGAAGAGCCGCAGGAACGCGCCGAGCACCGCGGAGATCGCCCCCGACGCGCCCACCAGGGTCTGGTCGGAGCCCGCGTGGGCGACCGCGTAGGCGAACAGGGCGAGATAGCCGCAGCAGAGGTAGAAGAGCGCGAACTGGCAGTGCCCCATCCGTTCCTCGGCCATCGCCCCGAAGACGAAGAGGAAGAGCATGTTGCCCAGGAGGTGCAGCCAGCTGCCGTGCACGAAGAGCGCGGTGGCCGGGGCGAGCACGGGCCGCAGCGCTCCGCTGAACAGCTCCGAAGGGACCACGCCCCAGCGCTCGAAGTAGGCCTGCTGGGCGGCGAGCAGCTTGTCACCGGTGCCGTACGTGGGATTGAACCCGGACATCGGGGAGATCAGGAACACCAGACAGCAGACGGCGATCAGGCCGTACGTCACCGGGGCCGACTGCCCCCTGAGCGTCCGGACCGCCGTCGTACCCCACGTCTTGATCATGAACAGAGCATGACGTAAGCGCAGCAAACCGTACAGAGTGCCCCGCCGCGTGGGAGGCCGCCGCATGGAGACCCTTACAGGCCTTAGGGTTACGGGCACCACGCACCATGGAATTCCGAAGGAAAGCGAACAGCCACGATGACGGTTCCTCTGCCGACCGACACCACCCGGTGGCGCTGCGCGCTCTGCGGCAACCTCACGCGCTTCGACGTCACCCGCAGTTCGAAGGTTGTCGAATATGTGCACCTCGACCTGGCCGGTGAGTCGAACATCGAGGAACGCGAGGTGGTCAGTGAGACCATCGAGTCGGTGCGCTGCCGTTGGTGCAACGCGGTGGACCAGGTGGAACTCGTGGACAGGCCGGGTGCCGGCTCCTGAGGGAGCGGGGCCCGCACAGCTAGTGGGGTGACGGATGGTGGAGAGCGCGAGCGGGGAGCCGGACGACGGCACCGCTGAGGTGCTCGACCGTCCGCTGCCGGACGGAGTGCGTCGGCGGGTCGTCCAGATCGTCTCGGACGGCTTCGGCGGCCTCACGGTCGGCGAACTGCCCGCACAGTTGAGGCAGTACGCCCGCTTCACGCCGACCCGGCGCGCGAAGTTCGCGGGCAACGCGATGGCGACGGCCCTGGAGAGCGACCCGCTCTTCCGCCAGCGCATCGGCGAACGTCTCAGAGAGGCGCAGCCCGAGCTCACCGGCGCCCTGGACGCGGGAGCACCACCCCCGGCCGCGGACCCCCTCGATGTGGCGGCCGCGGCCTATGTACTGCGCCCCACCGGCTGGGTGAAGCTGGTGACCGCCGCGGGCGAGGAAGCCCTGCGGGCGGACGCCGAGCGCGTGGACGACGAGACGCGGGCCGAGCTCGAACGGCTGCGCGCGGAACTCTCCGCGGCGCGCGGCCAGACGAAGGCCGACACCGAACGGCTGCGCGCGGAGCTGGAGTCGGCGAAGAAGGAAGCCGAATCGATGCATCGCAAGCTGCGCGGTGCCCTCAGCGACGTCAAGCGCGGCGAGGCGGCCCTGCGTAAAGCCACCGCCGAGTTCGACGCGGCACGCGCCGACGGCCAGGCGCAGCTGTCCGCCGCCGAGAGCGAGTCCCGGCGGCTCAAGGCGCGGCTCAGCGAGACCGAGGCGGCCCTTGAGGCGAGCCGCAGGGCGGCGCGCGAGGGGCGCAGCGTCGAGGACATGCGGGTGCGCCTGCTGCTCGACACTGTCCTGGAGTCCGCCCAGGGGCTGCGCCGTGAACTGGCCCTGCCGCCCGTCTCCGTGCGGCCCGCCGAGACCGTGGACGCCGTCGAGCCGGGCCGGATGACGCCGAAGGACATCGCCGCCCGCGCGCTCTCCGAGAACGACCCGGCGATCCTCGACCAGCTGCTCGCGCTGCCGCAGGCGCACATGGTCGTGGACGGCTACAACGTCACCAAGACCGGCTATCCGACGATGCCCCTGGAGAAACAGCGGCTGCGCCTCCTCGGCTCGCTCTCGCAACTCGCCGCGCAGACCGGCGCCGAGATGACCTGTGTCTTCGACGGGGCCGAACTCGCCGCGCCCGTACTGCTCGCGCCGCCGCGCGGGGTGCGTGTGCTGTTCTCCAAGCCCGGCGTCACCGCGGACGAACTGATCCGCCAACTGGTGCGCGCGGAGCCTCCTGGGCGCCCTGTGGTCGTCGTGTCGACCGACCGCGAAGTGGCCGACGGGATCGCGAAGGCGGGGGCGCGCCCTGTCGCTTCGGCCGTGCTCCTGAAGCGGCTCTCGCGCGGCTGACAGCGGCTGACGCAAGGGGCTTTCACGCGGCTGAGGCGCGCCGCTTTCGCGTGGCTGACGCACGCCGCTCTCGGGTGGCTGACGCGCGCCGCTTTCGCGTGGCAAAGGGTGAGCAAGTAACTCCTGTTCCCTATGCCTGAATTGAGGCGCCGACTACGCAACGTAGCGTCAATCGATCATTACAGCCTGTGCGTTATCGGTAAAATATGCGCCCCGCACCCCCCTTTTTACCCTTCGGGATTTGAACTGATCACAAGGAGGTCACTAAGGTCTCGCCTCGAACCTCCGCTCGGTTGATCACCCATCCGGGGTGGCAGCGGTGGTACCCGCCGACCGGGTCTCGGTAGGCGGCTGGAGGAAGAAGGAGCCGCCTTCGTGGCGTCCCACCGTCGACCCAAGCAGCCGAGCCGCGCCCGCGTGACTGTGCTCACCGCGACCGCCGCCGCTGCCGTCGCACTCACTTCCCAGGCGGCCAACGCGGCGCCGAGCGAGAAGCCGAGCAAGGACGAGGTCAAGTCCAAGGTCGACAAGCTCTACGAGGACGCCGGCCGGGCCACCGACCGGTACAACGGCGCCAAGGAGAAGCAGGAGAAGCTCGAGAAGGAGATCGGCGAGCTTCAGGACAAGGTCGCCCGTGGCCAGGAGGGCCTCAACGACCTGCGTGACGGCCTCGGTTCGATGGCCAGCGCGCAGTACCGCTCCGGCGGCCTCGACCCCTCCGTCCAGCTCTTCCTCTCGGCGGACCCGGACGACTACCTGGACAAGGCGTCGACCATGGACCAGCTGAGCGGCCAGCAGGTCGAGGCGCTCAAGAAGGTCCAGGAGAAGCAGCGGACCCTCGCGCAGGAGCGCAAGGAGGCTTCCGACAAGCTCAAGGACCTCGCCGACACGCGCAAGGAACTCGGCAAGAAGAAGAAGGAAGTCCAGAGCAAGCTCGGCGCCGCCCAGAAGCTGCTCAACACCCTCACCGCCAAGGAGAAGGCGGACCTCGCCGCCAAGGAGACCCGCGCGAGCCGCGACGCCGGCGACCGCGTGGACCTCGGCAAGGAGGTCCCTGCCTCGCAGCGCGGCCAGGCCGCCCTGAGCGCCGCCGCCACGCAGGTCGGCAAGCCGTATGTCTCCGGGGGCAGTGGTCCCAACTCCTACGACTGCTCCGGCCTCACGCAGTGGGCGTACAACCAGGCCGGTGTGCAGATCACCCGGACCACGTACACCCAGCAGAACGACGGCACGAAGATCGGCCGCGGCGAGCTGAAGCCCGGCGACCTGGTGTTCTTCAACAGCCTCGCGCACGTCGGCTTCTACGCGGGCAACGGCCAGGTCCTTCACGCCCCGAAGCCGGGCGCCGTGGTGCGCTACGAGTCGATGTCCACCATCGGCTCCTTCCAGTTCGGCGTCCGCATCTGAAACGACCGGGAGTACCGCCCGAACGGGCGAATTCCGGTAACTCCCGCTGACCCCGCGCCCCGTCGGTGACCTGCGTCTCCGGCGGGGCGTCACGGTGTGTACACGGCAGGGTCTTTGGCCGTGACGTGATCTCACGGATACTCTCGCGCGCATTCCCCCGACGGATCGGGGGGACTTTCCCCCGGGTTCGCCCGGGGGTCCGTCATGCGGAGGGAGAGCGGCTTCCCGTGGGGTCCCATCGTCGTCTCGCGCTGTCCGGCCTGGACCGGAGCACGCGCGTCACCATCCTTTCGGCCGCTGCGGCCACCGCCGCAGCGGCACTCGGCGCCGCACCGGCGGGCGCCGCGCCGCACGACACCCCGGCCACCACCAAGGCCAAGGTGGACCACCTCTTCGAGCAGGCCGAGAAGGCCACCGAGCTGTACAACAAGGCCGATGAGCGCGCGGACACCCTGCGGGGGCAGGTCGCGCGGGCCAAGGACAGCGTCGCCCGCGGCCAGGAGCGCATCAACACCATGCGCGGCGCGCTCGGTTCGCTCGCCGGAGCCCAGTACCGCTCGGGCGGCATCGATCCCTCCCTGGCCCTGCTGCTCTCCTCCGACCCGGACGGCTATCTGGACAAGGCGGCGGCGCTCGACCGCATCAGCGTCCGGCAGGCCGGTGAACTGACCGACCTCCAGAAGGCCCAGCGCAGCCTCGACCAGGAGCGCACGGAGGCCGGCCGCAAACTCGCCGAGCTGGAGAAGAGCCGCACCGCCGTGGCCCGCCACAAGCGCGGCGTCGAGCACAAGCTCGCCAAGGCGCGCAAGCTGCTCAACTCGCTGTCCGCGCGGGACCGGGAGCAGTACGACAGGGCGTCGCGCTCGGGACGCGGCGACATGCCGGACCTCGGGAGCGCCGCGCCGTCCTCGTCGCGGGCCGCCGCCGCCATCGCCGCGGCACGCTCCGCGGTGGGCCGCCCCTACGTGTGGGGTGCCAACGGCCCTTCCGGCTTCGACTGTTCGGGCCTCATGCAGTGGTCGTACGCGCAGGCGGGCGTGGGCCTGCCGCGCACCTCGCAGGCACAGCGGTACGCCGGGCAGCAGGTGCCCCTGTCCCAGGCCAAGCCCGGTGACCTGGTCGCCTACCGCGACGACGCGAGCCACATCGGGATGTACATGGGCAACGGCCAGGTCGTGCACGCGCCCTACCCCGGAGCGGCCGTGCGCTACGACCCGGTCGGCATGATGCCGGTGTCGTCGGTGACCCGGGTCTGACCGGCGCTCCGCGGCGCGCTGGCCGTACGATCTGAAACGTGGCTGGTCGAGGGCGTGGCTCGTGGGTGCCGGGGATCTGTGCCGCCCTGCTCGTCGGGTGCGGCCTCGTCGGGTGCGGCGGTGCCTCGGCGCCTGATGCCGCGCCCGCCGAGGTGCGCAGGCTGCTCGACCGGCGCGCGGACGCGGTGCTGGACCGGGACGCGAAGGCGTACCGCGCGACGGGCCGCGACGCCGAGGCCGCCGACGTCTACGACAACCTCCGCGAGGTGCCGCTGAAGTCCTGGCAGTACCGCCTGACGGCCTTCGAGCGCAGTGGCACGCGGGCCACGGCGACCGCGGACCTCCGGTACCGGATCAAGGGCTACGACAGCGAGCCGGTCACCACGTCGCGCGCGCTCACGCTCAAGGAGCGCGACGGACGGTGGTACGTCGCCGCTGAGCGCCCCGCCGAGAAGGCGACGGAGCAACTCTGGGACCAGGGGCCCGTCACGTCCGTACGGGGCGCTCACAGCCTTGTGCTCGGCATCGGGCGGGGCGAGCGGGACGAGGAGACGCTGCGCGGGTACGCGGACCTCGCCGACCGGGCGGCGCCCCTGGTTTCGGACGCCTGGCCCGGGAAGTGGCCGGGGCGGGTCGTCGTCCTGGTGCCCAAGTCCCTCGGCGGCATGGCCGGGCTGCTCGGGGCGCCCGCGTCGGGCTACAAGGGGATCGCGGCGGTGACCACGGGGGAGGCGGGCGGATCCGGGGCCGCGCCCGCGGACCGGATCATCGTCAACCCCGAGGCGTACGGCCTGCTCGGCGACTTCGGGAAGCAGGTCGTCCTGACCCACGAGACGGCCCATGTCGCGACCCGCGCGCGCACCTCACCGGCGACCCCGCTGTGGCTCTCCGAAGGCTTCGCGGACTGGGTGGGCTACCGCGGCACGGGCCGCACCGCCGTACAGGCCGCTCCCGAACTGCGCCGCGCCGTCCAGCGCGAGCAACTGCCCGGCGCGCTCCCCGATGACGAGGCCTTCGGCTTCAGCGGCGAGGCGGGGAAGCTGGCCCAGGCGTACGAAGGGTCGTGGCTGGCCTGCCGGATGATCGCGGACCGGTGGGGCGAGGAGAAGCTGACGGGCTTCTACGAAGAGGTCGGCGAGCACAAGAAGAGGCCCGGTGCGGTCCAGGACGCGCTGAAGGACGTCCTGGACACCACTGAGCAGGAGTTCACGGCGCGGTGGCGTACGTATCTGCGCGAGGAGCTCGGCTGACCTGCTCGGGCGCCGACTCGCGCTCACGGGCGCGGGGTTCGGACACCGTCTGCCGCCACAGGCCGCGGCAGCCGAGCAGCGCCGCAGCGACGAGCAGACCGTTGCGTACGAAGAGCAGCGTGATGCCCAGCGGATCGCTCGCCACCACGTGCGAGAACCAGAGGGGGAACTCCAGGAACGTGACGAACGTGGCCGCGAGCACCAGACACACGGGCACCACCATGCGGCTCGCGCGAAACGCCAGGCACACGGCGGCTACCCCGACCAGCCACAGTAGGTACTGCGGGCTGATCACCCGGCTCGTCACCGTGAACAGCAGCACGGCGACGAAGGCCGCGTCCGCGACCGTGCTCGGCGACCAGGCACGCGCGCGGAGCCGCCACACCAGCAGCCAGCAGAAGGCCGCCACGGAGAGCCCCTGCGCGACCGTGCTGACCAGCGCGACATACGGGCCGAGGAACTCCACCGAGCCGTAGTTGAGCTGTACGTCGCCCTGCCAGCCGAAGTGGCGTGCCACGTGGAAGACGAGCGCGCCGAGCGACTCGATCTCGGTGCCGCGGTCGCGCTGGAAGGTCAGGAAGGCGAGCGCGCCGGGCATCGTCACGAGGAAGGCGAGGGTCAGGCCGACGGCGGTGGCCAGGGCCGCGCCCCAGGAACTGAGGGTGGCACGCGCGCGTGGCGTGCCGATGAGCAGCAGGGCGGGCCACACCTTGAGCAGCGCGCCGAACCCCGCGAGCGCCCCCATCGTGCGGGGATGGCGGGCCCCCGCGAGCAGCGCGGCGACCGCGACGGCCGTCACCATCACGTCGTAGCGGGCGTACACGGTCGGCCCGAGCAGCGCCACGCCCACGACCCACACCCAGGCTCCCCGCAGGGACTTGCCCGGCCGCGAGCCCGCGTACAGGAGCAGCCCGCAGGCGAGCGTGTCGGCGAGGAACGCGAGCACGAAGAAGGCCGACGTGTAGCCGAGGAAGGGCAGCAGGGCGGGGGAGAGGATCGCGAGCGCGGCGGCGGGCGGGTACTGCCAGGTGACGTCGTCGAGGGGGAAGGTGCCCGTGCGCAGGACCTCGTACCAGCCCTGGTAGATGACGGAGACGTCGCTGGTCACGTCCGGACCCGGGGCGGTGAGCACGTGGAAGACGCAGAGCAGCAGCACGGTCCTGGTCAGGACCCAGACGGTCAGGACCCGGACGGTCAGGACCCGGACGGTCGGTGTCCGTGCCACGCGCACCACGTCCCTTTTCGGCTACTTCATTGTGGTTCGGTACACCATGATGCCGGGCGCGGCTGTGAATGGGCCAAGAGGCGGGGCCGCCGGGAGGCGAGGCCGTTCGGCGCTCCGGCGGGCTTTCGGTACTGTCGGGCGACGATGCACAAGACCCTGATCGTCACGAACGACTTCCCGCCCAGGCCCGGTGGCATCCAGGCGTTCCTGCACAACATGGCGCTCCGCCTGGACCCCGAACAGCTCGTCGTCTACGCCTCCACGTGGAAGCGGGGTCGCGAGGGTGCCGAAGCGACGGCCGCCTTCGACGCGGAGCAGCCCTTCAAGGTCGTACGCGACCCCACGACGATGCTGCTGCCGACCCCGCGTGTCACGCGGCGCGCGGTCTCGCTCCTGCGGGAACACGGCTGCGAGTCGGTGTGGTTCGGGGCGGCGGCGCCCCTTGGCCTGATGGCACCCGCGCTGCGGAAGGCCGGGGCGCGGCGCCTCGTCGCCACGACGCACGGGCACGAGGCGGGATGGGCGCAGCTGCCCGCCGCACGCCAACTGCTCGGCCGTATCGGCGAGTCGACGGACACGATCACCTATCTGGGCGAGTACACGCGCTCGCGCATCGCCGCCGCGTTGTCGCCCGCGGCGGCCGGGCGGATGGTCCAACTTCCGCCGGGCGTCGACGAGAAGACCTTCCACCCGGGATCGGGCGGGGATGCCGTGCGGGCCCGTCTGGGCCTGACGGACCGGCCGGTCGTGGTGTGCGTGTCGCGGCTCGTGCCGCGCAAGGGGCAGGACACGTTGATCCTCGCCATGCCGAGGATTCTGGCTCGGGAGCCTGAGGCGGTGCTCCTGGTCGTCGGGGGCGGCCCCTACGAGAAGGACCTGCGCAAGCTCGCCGCCGAGACGGGGGTCTCGGACTCCGTGCGGTTCACGGGGGCGGTGCCGTGGGAGGAACTTCCGGCGCACTACGGCGCGGGTGACGTCTTCGCGATGCCTTGCCGTACCCGGCGGGGCGGGCTGGACGTCGAGGGCCTCGGGATCGTCTACCTGGAGGCTTCCGCGACCGGCCTTCCGGTCGTCGCCGGGGACTCCGGCGGGGCGCCGGACGCGGTGCTCGACGGGGAGACGGGGTGGGTTGTCCGGGGTGGGTCCCCGGAGGCCGCCGCCGACCGGATCGTCACCCTGCTCGGTGACGCGGAGTTGCGACGGCGCATGGGGGAGCGGGGCCGGGAGTGGGTGGAGGAGCGGTGGCGCTGGGACCTCCTGGCGGAGAAGCTGCGGGAGCTGCTGTAGCGCCTGGTGGGGTGCCGCTGGGGGCTGTTGCGCGACTGACTGCCGTCATGGGCTGGTCGCGCAGTTCCCCGCGCCCCTTAAGTGCCTACAGGGGTGCCGCTGGCTGTTGTTGCGCGACGGACCGCCGTCCCGGGCTTGTCGGGGGGGGGGGGGGGGGGGGGGGGGGGGGGGGGGGGGGGGGGGGGGGGGAAAAAGAAAAAAAAAAAGAGGAAAGAGGAAAGAAAGGCAAA
>NZ_JBVIHP010000012.1:240069-257490 GCF_055570235.1 Streptomyces sp. NPDC031274
CCTGGGGTTTCGGGGGGGGTTTTTTTTTTTTTTTTTTGCACGAGGCCCCCCTTTCCTGGTTTTGTGGTGGGTTTCCTCTCTCCTTGGGGGGGGCGCGGGGAACTGCGCGAGCAACCACACACGACCGGGAGTCGCAAAAGGAAGCAGGCCCCCCACGGCGAGTGGGCGGCACCGTCAACGCTACCCGCGGTAAATCGCCTCGATCTCGTCGGCGTAGTCCTTCGCCACGACGTTCCTCTTCAGCTTCAACGACGGAGTCAGATGCCCGGACTCCTCCGTGAACTGCGTACCGAGGACCCGGAACTTGCGCACGGACTCCGCCTTGGAGACCGCCGCGTTGCCGTCGTCCACCGCGCTCTGGATCTCCGCGAGGAAGTCCGCGTCGTCCCGCAGCGACGCCGCCGTGGAGTCGGCGGGCTTCCCGCGGTCCAGGGCCCACCGGCCCACGAATTCGTCGTCCACCGTGACGAGCGCGCCCACGAAGGGGCGGCCGTCGCCCACGACCATGCACTCCGCGACAAGCGCGTGCGCGCGGATACGGTCCTCGATCACCGCGGGAGCGACGTTCTTGCCGCCCGCCGTCACGATGATCTCCTTCTTGCGGCCGGTGATCCGGAGGTAGCCGTCCTCGTCGAGCGTGCCTATGTCGCCCGTGTGGAACCAGCCGTCGGCGAGCGCCTCCTCGGTCGCGCCCTCGTTGTTCCAGTACTCCGTGAACAGGTGCTCGCCGTGCAGCAGCACCTCGCCGTCGTCGGCGATCCGGACGACCGATCCCGGCAGCGGCTGACCGACCGTGCCGATCTTCTGGCGGTCCCACGGGTTGAAGGCGGTGGCCGCGCACGACTCGGTGAGGCCGTAGCCCTCAAGGACCGTGAAGCCGATGCCGCGGAAGAAGTGGCCCAGGCGCTCGCCGAGCGGCGCGCCGCCCGAGATCGCGTACTCGCCGCGCCCGCCGAGTACGGCCCGCAGCTTGCTGTAGACCAGCTTGTCGAACGTCTTGTACTTGATCTTCAGGCCGAGCGAAGGGCCGCTCGGGGTGTCCAGGGCGCGGCTGTACGCGATCGCCGTGTCCGCGGCCTTGTCGAAGATCTTGCCCTTGCCGTCGGCCTGCGCCTTGGCGCGCGCCGAGTTGTAGACCTTCTCGAAGACGCGCGGTACGCCCAGGATCATGGTCGGCCTGAACGAGGCCAGCTCGTCCGTGAGGTTCTTGACGTCGGGCGCGTGGCCCAGCTTGATCGGCGCCATCAGCGCGGCGACCTCGACCAGGCGTCCGAAGACGTGCGCGACGGGAAGGAAGAGGAGCACCGAGCACTCGCCGGTGCGGAAGAGCGGCTTGAGGCGCTCCACCACGTTGCCGCACTCCGCGAAGAAGCTGCGGTGCGTGAGGACACAGCCCTTGGGGCGGCCCGTGGTGCCTGAGGTGTAGACGATGGTGGCCGGGTCGTCGGCGCCCGCGACCGCGCTGCGCTCGTCGACGGTCTCCTCGGGGATGTCGGCGCCCGCGCGGTTCAGCTCCGCGACGCCGCCGCGGTCGATCTGCCAGACGTTGACCAGGTCGGGAAGCCGGTCGCGCACGGAGTCGACGGCCTCGGTGTGCGCGTCGAGCTCGACGATGATGCCGACGGCGCCGGAGTCGCCGAGGATCCACTGGATCTGCTCGGCGGAGCTGGTCTCGTAGACCGGCACGGTGACCGCGCCCGCGCTCCAGATCGCGAAGTCCAGGAGCGTCCACTCGTAGCGGGTGCGGGACATCAGGGCGACGCGGTCGCCGGGGCGCACACCGGAGGCGATGAGCCCCTTGGCTGCCGCGCGCACCTCGACGAGGAAGGTCTTGGCGTTGACGTCCTGCCAGGTGCCGTTCACCTTGCGGCCGATGACGGCGACATCCGGGTGCTGCGCGGCATTTCTGCGGACGATGTCGGTCAGATTGCCGTCCGCGGGGACCTCGTACAGGGCCGGAAGGCTGAACTCGCGCAAGACTGCTGCTCCTACATAGGGCGCCGGCGCCACGACGTTGTGCGATGCGACGGTGCGGTCCAAGATCGGGCAGGTGCTCCGTGGAAATGGGGGGAAAGGCGGCTGGAGCACTACTGGACTGCCCGGACGTTACCCATGGGTATGGCTTGTTCGATAGGGGGTCCGGGCCAGATGTTCGGTGCGTCACACGTCGTTGTGGTCTGAACCGCACAGTACGCCACGCCTTTCCCGACTCGTAAGTAACCGCAGGTCCGCCCCCTTCTCGATGCCTCTACCCACGTTTGCCCGCTCGTTCTAGGGTGATCGGCATGTCAGATTTCCGGGTCAACGTGGTCAGTGACGTGCATGGCAACGCAAAGGATCTCGCCCGCGCGGGCGAGGGAGCCGACGCGCTCGTCTGTCTCGGTGATCTGGTCCTCTTTCTCGACTACGCGGACCACTCGCGCGGTATCTTCCCCGACCTCTTCGGCAAGGAGAACGCCGACCACATCGTCGAGCTGCGCACCGCCCGCCGATTCGACGAGGCCAGGGAGCTGGGCGCCCGGCTGTGGGCGGGGATAGACCGAGGGCCCGCCATCGAGAGAGCGGTGCGCAAGCAGTACGCCGAACTGTTCGCCGCCTTCCCCACACCGACGTACGCCACGTACGGCAACGTCGACATGCCGGCCCTCTGGTCCGAGTACGCGGGCCCCGGCACCACCGTCCTCGACGGCGGGCGGGCCGAGATCGGCGGCCGGGTCTTCGGGTTCGTCGGCGGCGGGCTGCGTACTCCCATGCGGACGCCCTACGAGATCAGCGACGAGGAGTACGCGGCCAAGATCGAGGCCGTCGGCGAGGTCGACGTGCTCTGCACGCACATCCCGCCGGACGTCCCCGAGCTCGTGTACGACACGGTCGCGCGCCGCTTCGAGAGGGGCAGCAGCGCTCTCCTCGCCGCCATTCACAAGACCCGCCCGAGGTACGCACTTTTCGGCCACGTCCACCAGCCGCTGACCCCGCGTATGAGGATCGGGGCGACGGAGTGTGTGAACGTGGGGCACTTCGCGAGCTCGGGCAGGCCGTGGGCCCTGGAGTGGTGACAGTGGGCCACCCCATGCGCGGTAGCCTTCACGCGTCACACACGTACACACACCAAGCCCCCGTACCGGACCGCATCTGGAGGAGCCACAGCGATGGCGGAACACACCAGCTCGAGCATCACGATCGAGGCGGCACCGGCCGAGGTGATGGGGGTGATCGCCGACTTCGCCCGCTACCCGGACTGGACGGGTGAGGTGAAGGAGGCGGAGGTGCTCGACACCGACGACCAGGGCCGCGCCAAGCAGGTCCGCCTCGTCATGGACGCGGGCGCGATCAAGGACGACCAGACGCTCGGGTACACGTGGACCGGCGACAACGAGGTCAGCTGGACCCTCGTCAAGTCGCAGATGCTGCGCTCCCTCGACGGGTCGTACCTCCTCAAGCCCTCGGGGACCGGCACGGAGGTCACGTACAAGCTGATCGTCGACGTCAAGATCCCCATGCTCGGGATGATCAAGCGCAAGGCGGAGAAGGTCATCATCGACCGGGCGCTCGCGGGCTTGAAGAAGCGGGTGGAGTCGGGCCCGAAGGCCTGATGCCGCAGGGTGTCCGGGCGGGCGCCCCCGTCGGCTCCCGTACCGTTCACTCTTATGCGCACCCTCCTCGTCACCGGCCCCGGCGGCTCCGGCCGAACCACTGTCGCCGCGGCCACCGCGCTGTCCGCCGCCCGCGAAGGGCACCGCGCCCTGCTGATCTCGGCCGACCGCGTCGAGGCCCTCGGTGTGGAACACGCGAACCTCACCGTCCGCGGTCTCACCCCCGGCGACGAGTTCCGCGACGACCTCATGGCCCTGCAGAAGCGCGCGGGCTCCGCGCTCGACCTGCTCGGCGCCGGACGCCTCGAAGCCGAGGAGCTCACCCCGCTGCCCGGCAGCGACGAACTGGCCCTGCTGCGCGCCCTGCGCGACGCGGGCCAGGGCGCGTACGACACCGTGGTGGTGGACCTGCCCCCGGTGCACCGCGCCCTCGCGGTCCTCGCGCTCCCCGAGCAGCTGCGCCGCTACCTCCGCAGGCTCCTGCCGCCCGAGCGGCAGGCGGCCCGCGCCCTGCGGCCCATGCTCGGCCGCATGGCGGGCGTCCCGATGCCCGCCGCCTGGCTGTACGAGACCGCGGCTCGCTGGGACACCGAACTCGCCGCCGCGCAGGCCGTGATCGAGGACCCGGGCACGACGGTCCGCCTGGTCGCCGAGCCGGGCCCCGCGGGCGCCGACGCCGTGCACGCCGCCGCCACCGGCCTCGCCCTCCAGGGCCTGCGCACCGACTCCCTGACCGCGAACCGCGTCCTGCCCGATGACACCGCCGACACCTGGTTCTCCGCGCTCATCGCCCAGCAGCGCAAGACACTGACCGAGTGGGAGGAGACGTACGGCGAGAGTCTCGTTCCCCTCCGGCACCTGGGACGCGACCCGCGCGGCACCGACGATCTCGCCGACCTCGGTGTGCCCGCCCCCGCCGCGGCCCCGGACCCCGTGAAGTGGCCCGTCGTCGACGCCCTCGCCGAGGAGGGCGTCCTGGTCTGGCACATCCCGCTCCCCGGAGCCGTACGCGAACAGCTCGGACTGATCCGGCGCGGCGACGAACTGGTCGTCAGCGCGGGCCCCTTCCGGCGCATCGTCACGCTGCCCTCCGCCCTGCGCCGCTGCACCGTCGCCGGTGCCGGACTGCGCGAGGGCGAGCTGCGGGTGCGGTTCGCGCCCGACCCCGATCTGTGGCCGCAGACACGGTGAACGCGCAACCGCCGTTCGGGTAACGTCGAGCGTACGAATCCATCCGCCTCCGCAGGAGTCTGTCCGTCATGAGCGATGCCACCGAGCGCGAAGTGCCCGAACCGGAAGCGGCCGCCACCGACGCCGACGCGTGGGAGAAGGCCTGCGCCGAGGATCTCGCGGCGGAGAAGGCCCGGCGCCGGGCCCAGTACGGGCCGCCGCCCGGATCGGCGGCCGAGGAGCTGCGCAAACTCGTGGACGCCGTCTCGGAGAAGCTGTCGGGGCTCCAGACGCCGCTGCTCGGCGCGGTCGCGCAGGGCGCCGTCGAGCAGACCGTGAAGCAGGTCGTCCAGCAGGCGAAGGCCGCCGTCGAGCCGGTCATCGAGCGCAACCCCGACGTCTTCGACCACCTCGCCGCAGCCGGTGGCGAACTGCTCGCCGCCTACCGCTCCGCGGTCGAGGGCCAGGAGGGCCGCTGGACCCGCGGGAGCGACGCGGCGAAGGGCCCCGACCCGCGTGACGAGGGTCCCGGCCCCGCGGAACACATCGACTTGGACTGAGCCCCCCTCGGGTACGGTTGGCCCTAGCGGGGCTCGACCGAAACTGAGGGACACATGGGACTCACCATCGGCGTCGATATCGGCGGCACGAAGATCGCGGCCGGAGTGGTCGACGAAGAGGGCACCATTCTCGACACCCACACGGTGCCCACTCCGCCGACCGCCGAAGGCATCGTGGACGCGATCTGTGCCGCCGTCTCCGGCGCCGGCAAGGGGAACGACGTGGAGGCCGTCGGCATCGGCGCCGCCGGTTACGTGGACGACAAGCGCGCCACCGTTCTCTTCGCACCGAACATCGACTGGCGCCACGAGCCGCTGAAGGACAAGGTCGAGCAGCGGGTCGGCATGCCGGTCGTCGTGGAGAACGACGCGAACGCGGCGGCCTGGGGCGAGTACCGCTTCGGCGCGGGCCAGGGCCACGAGGACGTCATCGTCATCACGCTCGGCACGGGCCTGGGCGGCGGCATCATCATCGGCAACAAGCTGCGGCGCGGACGCTTCGGCGTGGCCGCCGAGTTCGGGCACATCCGTGTGGTGCCCGACGGACTGCTGTGCGGCTGCGGCAGCCAGGGCTGCTGGGAGCAGTACGCATCCGGCCGTGCCCTTCTGCGGTACGGAAAGCAGCGCGCCAACGCGACCCCGGAGGCAGCGGACATCCTGCTCGGCCTGGGCGACGGCACCGTGGAAGGCATCGAGGGCAAGCACATCAGCGAGGCGGCCCGGCAGGGTGACCCCGTCGCCGTCGACTCGTACCGCGAGCTGGCCCGCTGGGTCGGCGCGGGCCTCGCCGACCTGGCCTCGCTCTTCGACCCCTCCGCGTTCATCGTGGGCGGCGGCCTCTCCGACGAGGGCGAGCTGGTGCTCGACCCGATCCGCAAGTCGTTCAGGCGGTGGCTCATCGGTGGGCAGTGGCGTCCGCACGCGCAGGTGCTCGCGGCGCAGCTGGGCAACAAGGCGGGGATGGTGGGCGCGGCCGACCTGGCCCGCCAGGGTTAGTCCCCGGTGACTTCCCGCTGTTCTTCTCGCTGATGTCGACCGAGGCCCGCTGTCCCTTCCGGGGGCGGCGGGCCTCGTCGTGGCGGCACCCCCGCACCGCGTATCTTGATCTCCATGGTGACGCTTCCCAACTCCAGGACCGAGGACGACGGTTCAGCCGTGGTCAGGGTGCTCAGCTACAACATCCGGTCCATGCGGGACGACACCGACGCGCTCGCCCGGGTCGTCGCCGCCTGCGAGCCCGACCTCGTACTCCTCCAGGAAGCGCCCCGCTTCTTCCGGTGGCGCAAGAAGCTGGCGCGGCTCGCCCGCGCCGCCGATCTGGTGCTGCTCTCGGGCGGGGCCACCGCGTCCGGGCCCGCGCTGCTCTGCTCGCTGCGGGCCACCGTCGAGCGGACCGAGGACGTGCTGCTCCCGCTGACGCCAGGACTGCACCGGCGCGGCTTCGCGACCGCTGTCGTGCGGTTCGGCGGCGCCAGGATCGGTGTCCTGAGCTGCCACTTGAGCCTGCAGACCGACGAGCGGTACGCACAGGGCGGGATGCTGCTCGACCGGCTCGCCGGGATGGGCGTGGAGCACGCCGTCGCGGGCGGTGACCTCAACGACCGGCCCAAGGGCCGTACGTTCCGCAGGCTCGCCTCCCAGCTGCGGGACTGCTGGGCCACCGCGCCCTGGGGCGGTGAGAACACCTCGACGCCGTGGGACCCGCATCAGCGCATCGACGCGATCTTCGCCACCTCGGGGGTCGAAATCCTCGGCTGCGGTGTGCCGTTGGAGCTCGACGGGGTGAACGAGGCGGACCTGCGGGCGGCCACCGACCACCTGCCGGTGCTCGCCGCCCTCAGGATTCCCGCGGCTCAGTAGAGGCGCTAGACCACCGCGCCGCGGCCCGGATCCTCGTCCTCTTCGTCGTCGCCCTTCATCCGCGCCACCAGCGTGCCGAAGCCGCCGAGGAAGCCGCCGATGCTGAGCGTCGCCAGCCACCACGTCATCGGCCAGCCGAGCAGCACCGCGAGCAGAAGCAGCAGCGGTCCTCCCGTCACGGCGAGCCAGGCGAACTTCGCGGTGACGTCCCCGGCGGGCAGCGGCGGGGGCTCCGGCGGGACGAAGTGACCCTCGTCGTCCGCGTCCAGGTCGCCGTCGGACGGCTCGGGCGCCACGTGGTCGCGCGGGCCGCCCCCTATGCCGGGGGCGAAGGAGACGGAGCCGCCCAGCGTCTTCTTGGACCCTGAGTCGTCGGGGTCGTCCGGGGCGGTGGGGTTCTTGGTCTTCTCGGAGCCCGATCCCGGAGTGTCGTTCGTCTCCGGTTCGAGCAGGGCCAGGTCCTCGATGGATTTGAACGGCTTGGCGCCCGGCGGGTCCGCCGGCTCCTGGCCGTACCCCGCGACGATCGCCTGCCAGGCCGCGTCCTCGTCGAGCGGCAGCCCCTGGGAGGGCTCCTCATCCCGCTTCTCGGGCTCGCGGCTCTCGTCGCCGTCGGGTTCGATTCGGTCCTGCTCAGCCACCGGTGGCCGTCCCTTCCTTACCGACACTGGGGGCGAGCCGGCCGATGAACGCGTAGCTCTCCTCGAAGATCCGGTCCGCATCATGGTCCAACGTCGCGACGTGGTAGCTCTGTTCCAGGAGGGTCTCGGTGACGTCCGTGGACGACACCCGGCTGAGGATCCTGGCCGAGTCGACCGGCGGCACCACGTGGTCCTGCGGGCTGTGCAGCAGGAGCAACGACTGTGTCACCTGCGGCAGTTCACGGTCGAGCCGCTGGAAGAACCGGCGCATCGAGTGCGCCGCGTGCAGCGGAACCCGGTCGTAGCCGATCTCCACCGAGCCCTCCAGGGCGATGTCGCTCGCGATGCCCTTCGTGGAGGGCACCAGATGCCGGGCGAGCGGCAGCGCGTGCGCCGCCAGGCCGTGCACCTTGTTCGCCGGGTTCACCAGAACGATGCCCCGCACCTCGTCGCCGTGCTTGGCCGCGAGCCGCAGCGTGAGCGCGCCGCCCATGGAGAGGCCGAAGACGAAGACGTCGGTGCACCGCTCCAGGAGCCCGCGCAGCTCGCGCTCCACCTCCGCGTACCAGTCCTGCCAGCCGGTGATCTGCATGTCCTCCCAGCGTGTGCCGTGCCCGGGAAGGAGCGGGAGCGAGACGGTCAGGCCACGGTCCGCGAGGTACTCGGCCCAGGGGCGCAGGGACTGCGGGGATCCGGTGAAGCCGTGACAGAGGAGGACGCCGACCTCGCCGCCCTCGTGGCGGTACGGCTCGGCTCCGGGGAGGACCGGCACTTCGGTCTCCTTCGTGAGATGTGGCTGCGTGGATGCGAGGAGTACTTCACCGTACGCGACCGGACTGACACCGACCAGGGCCGTCGGGCCCTTTGGGCTTACCGCGGGTTAAGGTCTGATCCACACATAACAGGAGGCACTCGGTTTGATCTACGGCGCAATGAAGGTCGCCATCGGAGGGCCGCTGAAGCTCGGCTTCAGGCCCTGGGTGGAAGGCCTTGAGAACGTACCCGCCGAGGGACCGGCCATCCTGGCGAGCAACCATCTCTCCTTCTCGGACTCCTTCTTCCTGCCCGCGGTCCTCGACCGCAAGGTCACGTTCATCGCGAAGGCGGAGTACTTCACGTCGCCGGGCGTGAAGGGCAAGCTCACGGCGGCCTTCTTCAAGGGCGTGGGCCAGCTGCCCGTGGACCGCTCCGGTGGACGCGGCGCGGGCGAGGCCGCCATCAAGAGCGGCATCGAGGTCCTGGAGCGCGGCGAGCTCTTCGGCATCTACCCGGAAGGCACGCGTTCGCCCGACGCGAGGCTCTACCGTGGCAAGCCGGGCGGCCTCGCGCGCGTGGCCCTCTCCACCGGGGCGCCCGTGCTCCCCGTGGCGATGATCGACACCGAGAAGATCCAGCCGCCCGGCAAGGTGATGCCGAAGCTGATGCGGCCCGGCATCAGGATCGGCAAGCCGCTCGACTTCAGCCGGTACCACGGCATGGAGCACGACCGGTTCATCCTGCGGGCGGTGACCGACGAGGTCATGTACGAGATCATGAAGCTGTCCGGCCAGGAGTACGTCGACGAGTACGCGACTGCGGCCAAGCGCCGCATCTCGGACGCGGCGAAGGCCGAGAAGGAAGCGGAGAAGAGGGCGGAGAAGGCAGCGGCGGCGGCCGAGAAGGAACGGTCCGGCGCGTAAGGGCGTCGCTGCCAGGGGGAGTCGAGTGCCAGGGGGAGCCGCGGGGCGCCCCAAGGGGTGGGGGACATGACCAAGCGCGTCCGTGTCATGAGGATGTCGGTCGAACAGCCGCTGTGGCGTGCGCTGACCGGCTACCGCGTACTGACGATGCTGTACGCGATCGGCCTCTTCGTGGCCGCGTACGAGAAGTTCGACCGCCCCTGGGTGGCCATCGGGTACTTCGCGGTGCTCGCCGGCTGGACCATCGGCACGCTGCCGAAGGTCGCCAACGCCGCGAGCTGCACCAAGCGGTTCCTGGTCACCGATCTGACCATCGCGATCGTCGGCATCCTGCTCACGCCGGTCGCCGACGCGCACCAGCGGATCGTCCACGACGGCCCGACGCTGCCCTCGATATGGACGGCGGGCGCGGTGCTCGCGTTCGCGATCAAGGGCGGCTGGCGGTGGGCGGCCTTCGCGTCGGCACTCGTCGGCGTCGCCAACATCGCACAGCGCGGCAGGCCCACCCAGGACACGCTCCACAACGTCCTGCTCGTCTGCATCGCGTCCATCGCCATCGGATACGTCGTCGAGGTGGCCCGCGCCTCCGAGCGCACCCTCGCCCGCGCCCTGGAGATCGAGGCCGCGACCCGTGAGCGGGAGCGCCTCGCCCGCGACATCCACGACAGCGTTCTCCAGGTCCTCGCGATGGTGCAGCGGCGCGGCAGCGCGCTCGGCGGCGAGGCCGCGGAGCTCGGCAGGATGGCGGGGGAGCAGGAGGTCGCGCTGCGCACGCTGGTGGCGGGCGGCCTGGTGCGGACGTCGCACGAGTCGGAGGACGCCTCCCTCGGGGCCGTCGTCCGCGCGGTGGAGGAGCCCGACGATCCCGCGGCCGACGATGATGGCGAGCCCTGTGACCTGCGCTCACTCCTCTTCCCGTACGCGGGTGCGAAGGTGACCGTCTCGGAGCCGGGCGCGCCGGTGGGCCTCGCGCCGAGGGCCGCGCGGGAACTGGCCGCCGCGGTGGGCGCCGCCCTGGACAACGTCCACCGGCACGCGGGCCCGGACGCCGGTGCCTGGATCCTCGTCGAGGACGAGCCGGACTGCGTGATCGTGACGGTGCGGGACGACGGCCCCGGCATCCCCGAAGGCCGTCTCGCCGAGGCCGAGGGGGAGGGGCGGCTCGGTGTCGCCCTGTCGATCCGGGGGCGCCTGCGGGACATCGGTGGCACGGCCGAGCTGATCTCGGTGCCGGGCCAGGGCACGGAAGTGGAACTGAGGGTCCCGCGGGACTCGCCGAACACAGGAAGCACACGGGGGAAGGCAGGAAAGGAACGATGAGCGAACAGCAACAGCAGGAGGGCACCGTCAGGGTCATGGTCGTCGACGACCACCCGATGTGGCGGGACGCCGTCGCCCGCGACCTCGCGGAGGCCGGCTTCGACGTGGTCGCCACGGCGGGCGACGGCGAGCAGGCCGTGCGCCGCGCACAGGCCGTCGCGCCGGACGTCCTCGTACTCGATCTGAACCTGCCCCTGAAGCCGGGCGTCCAGGTCTGCAAGGAACTCGTCGGCGCCAACCCCGCCCTGCGCGTACTCGTCCTCTCGGCGAGCGGCGAGCACGCCGACGTCCTGGAGGCGGTCAAGTCCGGCGCCACCGGATACCTCCTGAAGTCGGCCTCCACCGCCGAGCTGACCGACGCGGTGCGCCGCACGGCCGTCGGCGACACGGTCTTCACCCCGGGCCTGGCGGGTCTGGTCCTGGGCGAGTACCGCCGGCTGGCCTCCGATCCGGCGCCCGGCGCCCCGGACGAGCCGAAGGCCCCGCAGCTGACCGACCGCGAGACCGAGGTGCTCCGCCTCGTCGCCAAGGGGCTGAGCTACAAGCAGATCGCCGAGCGCCTGGTCATCTCGCACCGCACCGTGCAGAACCACGTGCAGAACACCCTGGGCAAGCTCCAGTTGCACAACCGCGTGGAGCTCGTGCGGTACGCGATCGAGCGAGGTCTCGACGACGCGTGACCCTCGTATGAGTGAACCGGGGTGATCAACTCCCTTGTTCCGGCCAGGAATTGACCAACCGCACCGTCCCTGAGTGACCTGGATCACCATTAGCGTGACCCGCATACAGGTCACTGAGGGAAGGGACGTTTCCATGACGGCCAAGAAAATCGGAGTACTGACCGGAGGCGGCGACTGCCCCGGGCTCAACGCCGTCATCCGGGGCGTCGTCCGCAAGGGCGTGCAGGAGTACGGCTATGACTTCGTCGGCTTCCGGGACGGCTGGCGCGGTCCGCTGGAGGGCGACACCGTCCCGCTCGACATTCCGGCCGTGCGGGGCATCCTGCCCCGCGGCGGCACCATCCTCGGCTCCTCGCGCACCAACCCGCTCAAGGCGGAGAACGGCGTCCGCCGGATCAAGGAGAACCTCGCCAAGTACGAGGTCGAGTCCCTCATCGCGATCGGCGGCGAGGACACCCTCGGCGTCGCCGCGCGGCTCACCGACGAGTACGGCATCAATGTCGTCGGCGTACCGAAGACCATCGACAACGACCTGTCCGCCACGGACTACACCTTCGGCTTCGACACCGCGGTGGGCATCGCCACCGAGGCGATCGACCGGCTGCACACGACGGCCGAGTCGCACATGCGCGTCCTGGTCTGCGAGGTCATGGGGCGGCACGCCGGGTGGATCGCTCTGCACTCCGGGCTCGCCGGCGGCGCGAACGTCATCCTCATCCCCGAGCAGCGCTTCGACGTCGACCAGGTGTGTGCCTGGGTGACCTCGCGTTTCAAGGCGTCGTACGCGCCGATCGTCGTCGTCGCCGAGGGGGCCATGCCCAAGGACGGCGAGATGGTCCTCAAGGACGGCACGCAGGACTCCTTCGGACATGTGCGGCTCTCCGGCGTGGGGGAGTGGCTGGCCAAGGAGATCGAGGGGCGTACGGGGAAGGAAGCCCGGACGACCGTCCTCGGGCACATCCAGCGCGGCGGGACGCCCAGCGCGTTCGACCGCTGGCTCGCCACGCGCTTCGGCCTGCACGCGATCGAGGCCGTGCGGGACGGCGACTTCGGGAAGATGGTCGCGCTGCAGGGCACGGACATCGTGCGGGTCCCGATCGCCGAGGCGACGGCGAAGCTGAAGACGGTGGATCCGAAGCTGTACGCCGAGGTGGGGGTCTTCTTCGGCTGATCCTCGGCTGCTCTTCGCCGAGAGGGACGGCACCCGGAGGCTTCGGTCTCCGGGTGCCGTCCCCCCGGGCGGTACATAGACTCCCCGCATGGAGATCCTCGCCTTCGGAGTGCAAGCCGACGAGCGGCCGCTGATCGAGAAGGCCTTCGCCCCGCACCACGACATCCGCTGCCTGGACGTCTTCCTCACCGAGGACACCGCCCCCATCGCCGCGGGCCACGAGATCGTCTCCACCAGCGTCAACGCCGACCTCGGCAGCCGCGTCCTGCAGACCCTCGCGGCGGGCGGGACGCAGATGATCGCCCAGCGTTCGACCGGGTTCAACAACATCGATCTCCAGGTCGCCGAACGCCTCGGCTTCACCATCGCCCGCGTCTCGTACTACTCGCCGTACTCCGTCGCCGAGTTCGCCTGGACCCTCGCGATGGCCGTCAACCGCCGCATCGTCCGCGCGAGCAACCGCACCCGCGACTTCGACTTCAGGCTCGACGGCCTGATGGGCCGGGATCTGCACGGACGCACGGTCGGCGTGCTCGGCACCGGGAAGATCGGCGCGGCGTTCACCCGGATCGCGCACGGCTTCGGCATGCGGCTGCTCGGCTGGGACGTCGCCGAGAACCCCGCGTGCGTCGACCTCGGCATGGAGTACGTCGCGAAGGAGCGGCTCTTCGCCGACGCCGACCTCATCAGCCTGCACGTCCCGCTGCTCCCCTCCACGCAGCACATCGTCGGCGCCGACGCGCTGCGGATGATGAAGGACGACGCGATCCTGGTGAACTCCAGCCGCGGCGGCCTGATCGACACCGACGCCCTGGTCTCCGAGCTGCGGGCCGGGCGGTTCACGGGCGTCGGACTCGATGTGTACGAGGCGGAGGCGGGGCTCTTCTTCCTCGACAAGTCCCTCGAGGTCGTCGAGGACGACATCCTGGCCCGCCTGGTGACGTTCCCGAACGTCGTGGTCACCTCGCACCAGGCGTACTACACCGTGGACGCCGTCGGGCAGATCATCGACACCACGGTGCAGAACGTCCTGGACTACAGGGAGGGCCGCCGCAGCGAGAACGTCCTGGTCCCGGCGCCCCTCACGGCTTAGACGACTGCTGGACGAGGACCCCCGAGAGCAGCTCCCGCACGATCGCCGTCCCGCGCAGCGAGAGCACCGACTCCGGGTGGAACTGGACGCCGGCGAAACCCGGGCCCCGCAGTGCGTGCACCTCGCCCGTGGCCGGGTCCCTGCTGACCTCGATGCCGTGCGCCGCCAGCTCCAGGGACGTCTCCTCGTCGCAGTGGGCCACGAAGCTGTTGTAGAAGCCGACCGTCTCCGGCCGTCCGAACAGGTCGATCCGCGTCTGGGCGCCCTGATACGGGACCTCCTTGCGGACGATCTCCAGGCCCAGCTCGGCGGCCAGGAGCTCATGGCCGAGGCAGACGCCGAGGACGCCGTGGCGGTGATCGCGGATCACGTCGGCGGCCAGGGAGCGCAGGAAGGTCATCTTCGGGTCGGCGGGGTCCGAGGGGTCGCCGGGGCCGGGGCCGAGGACCAGCGGGCCCTCGTGCTTCCGGACCGTCTCCCGCAGCCCCGGCTCGTCGAAGCGGCGTACGGAGACCGTGAGGCCCGACGAACGCAGCAGATGCGCCAGCATCGCCGTGAACGTGTCCTCGCCGTCGATCACCAGGGCGTGCCCGGTCAGCTCGGCCGTCAGTTCCTGCATCCGCAGCCAGAACGGCGCGAGCCCGGCCCGCCGCCCGTCGAGCGCGGCCCGCACGCGCGGGTCGTCGGCGAGGGCGGGGCGTACGCGCTCGTCGCGGGGCCGACCGGGGTGTACGCCGAGCGCGGCAAGCACCCCCGCCGCCTTCGCGTGCGTCTCGGCCACCTCGCCCGCCGGGGCGGAGCCGCGCACCAGCGTCGCGCCGACCGGGACCCGCAGCCTTCCGTCCGCCGAGATGTCGGCGGTGCGGATCAGGATGGGGGAGTCGAGGGTCTGCGCGCCGCCCGCGTCGCGGCCGATGAGGGCGAGGGCGCCCGCGTAGTAGCCGCGCCCGCCCGCTTCGTGCCGCTCGATGACGCGGCAGGCGTTCTGCACGGGCGAGCCGGTGACGGTCGCCGCGAACATCGTCTCCTTGAGGACCTCGCGCACGTCGAGCGACGACTTGCCCCGCAGCTCGTACTCGGTGTGCGCGAGATGCGCCATCTCCTTCAGCCGCGGACCGACGACGACACCGCCCATGTCGCCGACGGTGCACATCATCTTGAGCTCCTCGTCGACGACCATCGACAGCTCCTCGGTCTCCTTGCCGTCGGCGAGGAAACCGAGGAGATCGTCCGCCGTGGGGCCATCGGCCGGGTAGCGGTACGTCCCGCTGATCGGGTTCATGACGACCGTCCCGCCGGACATCCGCACATGCACCTCGGGGCTCGCCCCGACAAGGGTCCGGTCCCCGGTGTGCACGACGTACGTCCAGTAGGCACCCCGCTCGCCCACGAGCAGCCTGCGGAAGAGCGCGAGGGCGTCCGCCCTGCCGAAGCCGGGGATCTCACCCTCGTACGTACGCCGGATGACGAAGTTCGCGCCCTCGCCGCGCCCGATCTCCTCGCGCAGGACCCGCCCGACGATCTCCCCGTACGCGGCGTCGTCGACGTCGAAGGCCCCGCCCTCGACGCGCACGTCCTGGGTGGGCAGCGTCGACAGGGCCTCGGCGAGCGGGAGTTCGTACGTCTCGTCGGGGGTCAGGACCGCCAGCGGCGTGCCGTCGTTGCGTACGTCGAAGCCGCGCTCCCTGATCTGCCGGAAGGGGATGAGGGCGAGACCCTCGTCGGGAATGTCGGCGAGCCGGTCGTACGTGCCGACGGCGCCGACCAGGACCTCGACGGTGTCGTGGTCGTGGCCGGGCGTGCGGCGGCGGAGCACGGCGAAGGGACGGTCGTCGGTCAGCAGGGCCCCGAGGCGGCTCGGGGTGTCTGAGGTGTCCGGTGCATCCAGTGTGTCCGGTGTGTTCACGGGTCTTGTTCCTTCTCACTCGGAGAGGAACGGCCCGGCCGGTCCCCGGACGCCGGTCCGGAAAACACTGAAGGCCGCCCCTCGGGCGGCCTTCGCGAGTCTGGGTACGCGCAGATTCAGTGGGCCGCCGGATGAGCGGGCCACCACCAGTTTCGGTTCGTCTGCGCGTGCATGTCCGGCACCCTAGCGCATCGGCGGGCCCGTGCCCGGCTGTGTCGGGTCCGTCTCACTTGGTGAGCGGGTGACTGGACGGCGGACATCACCCCGTAATGTTGTGGGGGTGACCGTGAACGCTAAGAGCACCCCAACCGGTGGCAACACCTGGCGAGACCTTCCCGCGGCGCAGCAGCCTGAGTACCCCGATGCCGAGGCTCTGCGCGATGTGATCGCGGACCTCGAGTCGTATCCGCCGCTCGTCTTCGCGGGCGAGTGCGACCAGCTGCGCGCCCGACTGGCCTCCGTCGCCAAGGGAGAGGCGTTCCTGCTTCAGGGCGGCGACTGCGCCGAGGCCTTCGACGCCGTGTCGGCCGACCACATCCGGAACAAACTGAAGACGCTGCTCCAGATGGGCGCCGTCCTCACGTACGCGGCCTCCGTGCCCGTAGTGAAGGTCGGCCGCATCGCCGGGCAGTACTCGAAGCCGCGCTCCAAGGGCACCGAGACCCGCGACGGCGTGACCCTGCCGACGTACCGAGGCGACTCGGTCAACGGCTTCGACTTCGACGAGAAGTCCCGCATCCCGGACCCCGAGCGCCTGAAGCGGATGTACAACGCCTCCGCGTCGACGCTCAACCTGGTGCGCGCCTTCACCACGGGCGGGTACGCGGACCTGCGCCAGGTGCACGCCTGGAACCAGGACTTCGTGAAGTCGTCCCCCTCGGGTCAGCGCTACGAGCAGCTGGCGCGCGAGATCGACAACGCGCTCAACTTCATGCGCGCCTGCGGGACGGACCCGGAGGAGTTCAAGACCGTCGAGTTCTTCGCCTCGCACGAGGCGCTGCTCCTCGACTACGAGTCGGCCCTCACGCGCGTGGACTCGCGCACCGGCCGTCTCTACGACACCTCGGGCCACATGGTCTGGATCGGTGAGCGCACCCGCCAACTGGACGGCGCGCACATCGAGTTCGCCTCCAAGGTGCGCAACCCGATCGGCATCAAGCTCGGCCCGACGACGACCTCGGAGGAGGCGCTGCAGTACATCGAGCGCCTCGACCCGGACCGCGAGCCCGGCCGCCTCACCTTCATCGTCCGCATGGGCGCCGACAAGGTCAGGGACAAGCTCCCCGAGCTGGTCGAGAAGGTCACCGCGTCCGGCGCGACCGTCGCCTGGGTCACCGACCCGATGCACGGCAACACCTTCGAGGCGGCATCCGGTCACAAGACCCGCCGCTTCGACGACGTGCTCGACGAGGTCAAGGGCTTCTTCGAGGTCCACAAGGGCCTGGGCACGCACCCGGGCGGCATCCACGTCGAGCTCACCGGTGACGACGTCACCGAGTGCGTGGGCGGCGGCGACGAGATCTTCGTCGACGACCTGCACCAGCGCTACGAGACGGCCTGCGACCCGCGCCTGAACCGCAGCCAGTCCCTGGACCTGGCGTTCCTGGTGGCGGAGATGTACCGCTCCCAGTAGATGTTCCCGCGAGACGCGGCGGTGGGGGGGGGGGGGGGGGGGGGGGGGGGGGGGGGGGGGGGGGGGGGGGGGGGGGGGGGGGGGGGGGGGGGGGGGGGGGGGGGGGGGGGGGGGG